>CACZHN010000122.1 GCA_902780985.1 uncultured Lachnospiraceae bacterium
ATGTATGAAAAGGTCGGTTTTAAAACAATCGACGAGAACAGCGAAGAATATATCATGGTATGTGAGTTATGACAGATTACAGAAAAACAAAACTTGCCTGTTACCTGGGATTTATAACACAGGCAATCGCGGCGAATTTCGCACCGCTTTTGTTTTTAAAGTTTCATAAAGACTACGGAATATCTCTGGGAAATGTAGCCCTGATATCCACAGTGTATTTCTTTACGCAGCTGCTTATCGATCTGTTCTGCGCAAAGTTTGTGGACAGGATCGGATACAGAGTTTCAATCGTAGCGTCGGAAATATGTTCGGCGGCGGGCCTTATCGGGCTTGCTTTTCTGCCTGGCATGATGCCGAATGCATTTGCGGGAATACTGATCAGTGTAACCGTTTATGCCGTAGGCTGCGGACTTATCGAGGTTCTGGCCAGCCCTATTATTGAGGCGTGTCCGTTTGAGAATAAGGAAGCCACCATGAGTCTTCTGCATTCCTTTTACTGCTGGGGAACTGTGGGAACAATAGTGATATCAACGCTGTTCTTTACGGTTTTCGGTATGGACAGCTGGAAATGGCTTGCTGTCATATGGGCCTTGGTTCCGCTTTATAATATCTATAACTTTGCAACCTGTCCTATCGTACCTATCGTTGAAGAAGGTCAGGGAATGGGAATCAGACAGCTTGGAAGAAAACCTCTTTTCTGGGCGGCGATATGCCTTATGGTATGTGCGTGAGCATCGGAACTTGCTATGGCACAGTGGGCATCGGCCTATGCCGAAGCAGCACTGGGATTATCGAAAACGCTGGGTGATCTTCTGGGACCGTGTATGTTTGCGGTTACGATGGGAATCTGCCGTATCATATACGGAAAAAAGGGCGAGAGCATGGACCTGATGAGATTCATGATCGGCTCGGGAGCGCTGTGCGTTGTATGTTACGTTCTTGCGTCGCTTTTCTCCGATCCGATCATTGGACTGGTGGGATGTATAATGTGCGGGTTCTCCGTAGGGATCATGTGGCCGGGAACCATCAGTGTTTCGTCAAAAGTCTTTCCTACAGGCGGAACGGCAATGTTTGCACTGCTTGCTATGGCAGGCGACCTTGGTGGAAGTCTGGGACCTGCAATAGTCGGAAGAGTTACCCAGTATGCAGGCGATAATATTCGTGCCGGCATGGGCGTCGGGCTTATCTTTCCGATAGTGCTTATAATAATGGTTGCCATTCTGAAGAAGTTTTCGACTGCTTCGGATGATTAAATCAGCAGGGGGTATTTATATGGGGTACAATTTTTTCGGCGATATTCAGATATCGAATGCCATAGGCCGTAAATTAGGTGAATTCAGAGCTTCTCTCGGAGAAGCTGTAAGCAGGGGGAAGAATATAACATTTGCGGACAGGGATATAGCCTATTCGATGAAACTTCAGCGTGACAGGATCGCGAGAAAAGGACTCGAACTGGACTACGATGTTTATTTAAGAGATGAAAACAACAATCAGTTTCATCCCGCAAGCAGCTGGAAGGATGCGCATTATGAGAGTACCGTATGCTTCAATCCCTGTGGCAGAAAAAGAATTGTAAAAAAGAACGGTAAGGTGTGCTACAAAGATGACAGGAAGAGTATCCTGTACGAAACCGTTACCGATGTGATCACGGGAACTCATCCGGATAATGATCCGATCTCCTGTCCGAACTGCGGAGCAGTGTCAACGGTGGCAGGTCTTCAGAACGGATGTGCTTACTGCGGAACCAGATTTCAGATGGACGAGCTTTTCCCGAAAGTTACATCCTATTATTTCATAGATGATGTAGCTATAAACAAAAGCGAATTTAAGACAGGGTATATTAAAGCGTACTTTGTTGCTATGATTGCCACATATATCCTTATGTGCATCCTAAAAGGAGAGGTGTATCTGCCTTGGAATCTGTTGATGCATCCTTCGAAACTGATAAGTACCTCAATAGGCATAGTTCTGGGAAGCATTCCGATCGCGTATGTTCTGTATGCATATTTCCTGTTTATGAGACTTATATTCAGGGGAGCCTCCTCTTCGTCGAAAATGGGAACCATCGGTTCACGAAAGAAGTTTGAGGCGAGAATGAAGACGATAAGTCCCGAGTTTTCCTTTGAGTATTTTACAAGCAGGGCTCAGTCTCTGATCAAAACGGCTGTTTTATCCGATGATGAGAGACAGCTTACGTTTTACGAGGGAACGGCGCTGGATCCTAAGATGAAGGACATCATAGACATGAATTACGGCGGTGCGCTGGGATGTCTGAGCTTCAGGGAAGACGGAAATTATGTGACGGTTGTAACAAAGGCATACTTTGATGTGCTGTATGCAACCGATAGTAAGGTTTACTACAAGCCTGAAGCCTTTACCGCAACCTTCAGAAGACGTACCGATATTCCGGTAAACTTCAACTTTTCCATGTCGAGGATTGCATGCCCGTCCTGTGGTGCAAGTTTTGATGCGACGAAGATAAAGAACTGCCCGTACTGCGGAAACAAGTATGAGATAACCTCGGATGACTGGGCGTTGGTGGAGTTGAAATAAGAGAGATTTACAAAATGGAAAATGATGAAATAATAGAGAACAACAGGAATTACTGGAATGATCATGCGGATCTTTGGTTCGGAACCACGGCACTGCCGGAGTTCGGTGTACGCTTCCCTACCGAAGATGATCTGCATCTCTTTGGGGATGTAAGCGGGAAAAGCATGCTGGAGATATGCTGCGGCAGCGGACACTCGCTGGTATATAATGCCGAGAGAGGTGCGAAGGAACTGTGGGGCGTGGACATCTCGCAGAAGCAGCTGGATAATGCAGCAAAACTTCTTTCGGAAAAGGGGTATGCGGCAAATCTTATCTGTGCAAAGATGGAAGACGAGCTGGATGTACCGAAAGAGTATTTTGACTTTGTTTATTCCATTTACGGAATCGGCTGGTCGACAGATCTGCAGTGTACATTTGACAATATCGCATCATACTTGAAGAAGGACGGAATATTCATTTTCAGCTGGCATCATACATTGAATTACTGTATAGGCTGGTCCTGCGATGAGCGAAGCGATGTCTTTGAAGGCGATAAGCTTCTTATGACCAGAAGCTATTTTGACGAGTCCTATTTTAAGATGCCTGTACATGACAGTGAGATAGTACTGTGCAACAGGAAAATCTCCACGTATATAAATGCACTGGCAAAAGCGGGATTTGTTATCGAACAGCTGGTGGAAGAAAGCGATAAGGCTTCTTTGGAGGCGGAAGGGGACGTGGATCCGAAGACGAGAAAAGCCAAGATGCTGCCGATCTCATTTTGCATAAAGGCGAGAAAGCTTTAGGGGGGATTATGAGAAGGTGTTAATTGATATTATCTTTCGAATAATCTGAGCATTATCATTTTATACCATGCTTTCTTGCCGGTATATGGATGCTCGCGGAGAGGCAGGTTGAAGTGCCTCGAACCGAATAAGACCGTGGTAGGATGTGTGAATTCCCGGAATCCCCAGATCCCGTGATATGCACCCATTCCGGAATGACCGGTGCCGTTGAACGGTGCACCCTTCACCATCATATGAAGGCATACTTCGTTTACGCATCCGCCGCCGATCTGCTGTGTGCTCATCACACGTTTTGCCCACTTCATATCCTTTGTAAATACATACATTGCAAGACCGTGCTCGCGTTCGGACACTGTCTTCATCAGGCTGTGAACCTGTCTGTCCGGAAATGTAACGACAGGAAGCAACGGGCTGAAAAGCTCGTGCTGTACGATAGGTTCATCTATCTTTACAGGATATATGATTGTAGGATTATAACTCATTTTGTCCGGATCTCCGGAACCGCCATATACTATACGGTCACGATACTGCTCTGCTTCGGCGGAGCATTTTTCGTATGCGGCTTTTGATATCAGATGAGGATATTCCGGATTGCTCTTAGCATCCGGTCCGATCTGCTTTGTGAACGCGGCTTTTAGCTTTTCGATAAATGTATCGGCAACTTCTTCCGCCACAGCAATCTGGTTGATGTTGATACAGATCTGTCCGCTGTTGAGAAGTTTGAAGAATGCTATCTTTCGTGCGGCATCGTCGAGATCGGCATCCGCGCGTACGATGCACCAGTTGCCGGTTTCACCGCCCAGCTCCAGTGCTACAGGTGTGAGATTTTTTGAAGCCATTTCCATAACATGTTTTCCGATATTCGGAGAACCGGTATAGAATATCTTATCAAATCTTTCCTCAAGGCACATATCCGCTACATCATGTCCTCCGTCGATCAGTGCAACATACTTTGACGGATATATATCTTCAATGATCTTCTTTAATACAGCTGTGCAGGCTTCGGATTTCGAGCTTGTCTTTATGACAGCGGTGTTTCCTCCTGCTATGCTGGCGGCAAGTACGCCTAAAGAGAGTAGGATAGGGAAGTTGAACGGACTTATGATAAGTGAGATTCCGTAAGGCATTTTGTAAACACGGGTCAGCATGCTCGGGAAGCAGGCGAATCCGCTGAAATGCAGTTCCGGCTTTGCCCAGCGGCTGAGTCCGGCTATCATCTCATTTGTTTCGGTGATCACGGTTCCGATATCACAGAAATAGGCCTCGGTACTGTTTCTTCCCAGGTCCTTATGAAGAGCATCCATGATCTCGCTTTCGTATTTCTTCATAGCGGCATTGAGCCTGCGAAGCTGTCTCTTTCTCCATTCTACAGACAGAGTCCTTCCGCTTCGGAAGAATGCCCGCTGACTTTCTACGACTTTATGTATAGATGTTTTGTCCCATCCCATTTATATCATCTCCTTTGATAGCAGAACTTTTGTTCATTATACTATCTATGCGACAGGAGTCTCAAGTAGCTATTGACAGTTGAAAATTTATAGGGGATTACTTGAAAAGATCAGACAGAATGATAAACTGTTAAAGGAACTTTTGAATACTGGCGGAATTAACGGTATAGGAGTGAGAGATATGTCCGGTTCGATTAAAGATTACAGAAATATGGTAGAACAGCCTTGGGGCAGAATGTTCTATGAGTTGATATATAAGCAGTTGAGCATTCCGGAAGATCAGAGGGTGAAGATTCTGGATTTCGGAGCGGGTTTCTGCATAACAGCTGACCACTTCGCTGCACACCATGACGTGACAGCGGTGGAACCCAATGAGGAAATGTATAACCTGCGTGTTGCAGAGAATAATTATTCTCTGGTCAAAGAGGGGATAGATTATCTGAAGACAGTGGAAGCCGGTTCCTATGATGTGGTCATCTGCCATAATGTTTTGGAATATGCCGAGAACAGAGTTGAGATACTGGAACAGCTGGCAAGGATATTGAAGCCGGAAGGAATCTTATCTATTGTAAAGCATAATCTGTTCGGAAGAGTTATGGGCAGTGCTGTCCTGGCCGATAATCCAAAGGCGGCTATAAATCTGTTGGATAATGTTTCCGAAGACAGCATGTTCGGAAGCAGAGATGTTTACAGCAACGAGTATCTGATCGAATGTCTTTCCGATAAGATGGAACTTACCAATGTATTCGGTATCAGGGCATTCTTCGGATTATCATCGAATAATGAGATTAAGTACACCGATGAATGGTACCGGGCGATGCTTGAATTGGAGACCAGGACATATGATATGGAGGAGTTCAAAAGGATCGCATTCTTTAACCATCTGATATTCAGAAAGAAGTAGGAGATGAGGGATCTCAAGCACAGGATCAGTCCTGTGCTTTTTTTATAAAAAGTAAACAGAACAATATTCTGTTTATTCTTGACATGAGAAAACTCCTGTGTTATATAATTAACAGAACGATATTCTGTTAATTTTTAAAAGGAGGAATTCATATGAACAAAAATATGCTTGATACAATGCCGGTAGGTTATTTTACATTTCACGAGAATGAAGCATTTAATTACCAGCTGAACCGCTTTTTTTCTTTCGGAGCTTTCGGAAAAGATGAGCTGATGGAGATTGGCAAAAAGATTGATGGGTTCGAGACCTGGATCAGCCTGTTCGAGGAGATGGGAGAAAAGGCTGAAAAAGAGAATGATATTCTTAAAGCGGCAAGCTGTTTCCGCGCCGCACATTTCTATACTGTCAGCGGTAAAAAAGATGAGGACGGAAATAGTCTTAAACATATTCTGTATGAAAAGTGCAGTAAACTATACAACGAATATTACTGCAGTATGAGGGATATTCAGTACGTACAGATTCCGTATGAGAATTATAAGATTCCCGTTTACTATGTTGTGAATGCTGATCCGAAAGGAACAATAGTTATTCACGGAGGATATGACAGCATAGTTCAGGAATTCCTTCCGGTACTGATGATTTTCGGTGATATGGGATATAATGTTTACTTTTTTGAAGGACCGGGTCAGGGTGAAGTGCTTATGCATTACGATGTCCGAATGACTGAGAAGTGGGAAGGATGTACAGGAGCGGTTCTGGATCATTTCGGCCTTGAGGATGTTACACTTATTGGTATATCACTTGGTGGATATCTTGCACCAAGGGCTGCGGCTTACGAAAAGCGCATATCAAGAGTTGTCATGTATGATCTTATATATGACTTCTACGGAGCGATACTGAATAAAATGGGTGATAAAGCCAAGAGCTTCGATTTTCTGGTAAACCATCCGAAGAATATTCTTTGGAAGGGGATGAATAAACAACTTGAAGAAAATTATTTTACAAACTGGCTTCTTAATCAGGGATATGCTATATATGATAATGTGAAAACCCCGTGTGAGTATTTCAATTATATCAAGAGATTTAACACGAGAGAGTTATCTAAGCTGATAACGCAGGATGTTCTGGTTCTGGCAGGTGAAGCTGATCTTTATACCGTATATTACGAAGAACAGCTGAAAGCATTGGTAAATGCGAGAAGTGTGACGGGAAGACTGTTCACTAAAGAAGAATATGCGGATCATCATTGCCAGGTAGGAAATATAAAACTGTTAGTTCAGACTATAGTAAAGTGGATTGAGGAGAAAACAGATGGCAAGGAAACCGGTACTTGTAGGCGGGAAGCGTGACGAGATAATAAAAACCGCAATGAGCCTTTTCTTTGAAAACGGCTACGAAGCAACGTCGGTCCGAATGATCATGAATCAGGTCGGCGGCGAGATAGGTATGTTTTACCATTATTTTAAGTCTAAGGAAGAACTCTTTGATAAGGTGGTGGACAGCTTCTTCAAGGGATATGAGGAGCAGTTCGGAGCAAATGTCCAAGATAGTGATTCTCCTGAAGAGCTGGTGAATACATTTCTTCCGATATACGTCCAGTCAATGAACAGCTTCGAGAAGATAAAAGGCAATATGCACTGGACTGTACAATATGCGATGCATACAAAGACTCTTCAGGCTCTGATACCTATCGTGACGGAACTGCTGAGAAAGTGGGATATAAAGTCTGAGGTTCCGGAGGATGTGATGGCGGGACAGCTGCTTTATGGAATATCGGCT
>CACZHN010000123.1 GCA_902780985.1 uncultured Lachnospiraceae bacterium
CTCCAGGTATTTCCGGGAAATATCCTGCCTTTCCGCGATGTCTTTAAGCGGTACATAGCCGCCGTCTCCGTTTTTTGCCAGGTCGATCATGACCCTGAGAGCATAACGCCCTTTCGTTGATACCATTTTCGAACCTCCTCCCTTGTCCGTAAATAACCGTAAAATGCGGTGTTTTCCGTTAGTATACACCCAATGCAAACATAGGTAAATAGGTAAATGTCGTAAACCCTATGGGAAAGTAGGAAAAAAATTTATAAAACCTATTGACATAGTAGGTATATAGTGTTATTATACACCCATCACAGAGAAAGGACAGGCAAACATGAGCTACTTCATCAATAAAACAGCATACATGTGTTGTACACGAATGTGTAACTCCCGGGCCGGAAATGTGGCGGGGGCGCTTACTTCCTACGCTTTACGATTCAAGAAAATTGATGAAGCGGACGGATATCGATGTTAGTGCCTGCATTCGATCTTAATTCGATTCGCCATGAGCCCGGGAGCTGTATCTGGAAGCCCCCGGGCTTTCGAGACTAATAAATCAAATTTTAAAACATAAAAACATCGAGAAAAAATAAAAAGCATTAAAAAGTATAAAGTTATAAAGGAGATTACAACAATGAGTTATAGATTTGAAACACTTCAGTTACACGTAGGTCAGGAACAGCCGGATCCGGCAACAGATTCAAGAGCAGTACCTATTTATCAGACAACATCTTATGTATTCCGCAACAGCCAGCATGCAGCTGACAGATTCGGACTTGCAGATGCAGGTAACATTTACGGAAGACTTACAAACTCAACTCAGGACGTTCTTGAGAAGAGAATAGCAGCTCTTGAAGGCGGTAGTGCAGCACTCGCACTTGCATCCGGAGCAGCAGCAATCACATATACTATCGAGGCTCTTGCTGCTAACGGCGGCCACATCGTAGCACAGAAGACAATCTATGGAGGAAGCTACAACCTTCTTGCACATACACTTCCTCAGTACGGAATCGAGACAACATTTGTAGATGCACATAATCTTGCAGAGGTTGAGGGTGCTATCAAGGACAACACAAGAGCTATCTACTTAGAGACACTCGGAAATCCTAACAGTGATATTCCTGATATCGACGCTATTGCAGAGATCGCACATAAGCACGGTCTTCCTGTTGTAGTTGATAATACATTCGGAACACCTTATCTTATCAGACCTATCGAGCACGGTGCTGATATCGTAGTTCATTCAGCTACCAAGTTCATCGGCGGACACGGAACAACTCTCGGCGGTATCATCGTTGAGTCAGGTAAGTTTGACTGGAAGGCAAGCGGAAAGTATCCTAACATCGCAGCTCCGAACCCAAGCTATCATGGTGTATCATTCTATGATGCTGTAGGACCTGCTGCATTCGTTACTTTCATCCGTGCTATACTTCTTCGTGATACAGGTGCTACAATTTCACCGTTCAACGCATTTCTCCTTCTTCAGGGAACAGAGACACTTTCCCTTCGTCTTGAGAGACATGCCGAGAATACAAAGAAGGTAGTTGAATTCCTCAAGAATCATCCACAGGTTGAGAAGGTAAATCATCCTTCAATCGAGGATCATCCGGATCATGAGCTTTACAAGAAGTACTTCCCGAACGGCGGCGGCTCTATCTTTACATTTGAGATCAAGGGCGGCAAGGAAGAGGCTTGGAAGTTCATCGACGGTCTCAAGATCTTCTCACTTCTCGCAAATGTAGCTGATGTTAAGAGCCTTGTTATCCATCCGGCTTCAACAACACATTCACAGCTCAGCGATGAGGAGCTTCTTGATCAGGGAATCAAGCAGAATACCATCAGACTTTCAATCGGTACAGAGAATATTAACGATATAATCGAAGACCTGGAAGCAGGTTTTGCAGCAGCAAAGTAACAGATAAGAATAGGAGGTTTAAATATCATGTCAAACATATATAAGGGCACTCTTGGACTTATAGGAAATACACCCCTCGTTGAGGTAGTAAATATAGAGAAGGAACTGGGACTCGAGGCAACAGTTCTTGTAAAGCTTGAGTATTTTAATCCGGCAGGAAGCGTTAAGGATCGTATCGCAAAGGCTATGATCGAGGACGCTGAGCAGAAGGGACTTCTTAAGGAAGGCTCTGTGATCATCGAGCCTACCAGCGGAAATACGGGAATCGGCCTTGCTTCCATCGCAGCAGCAAAGGGCTACAGAATTATCCTTACCATGCCTGAGACCATGAGCGTTGAGAGAAGAAATATCCTCAAGGCATACGGCGCAGAGCTTGTTCTTACAGAAGGATCAAAGGGTATGAAGGGCGCTATCGCAAAGGCTGAAGAGCTTGCAGCCGAGATCGAAGACAGCTTCATCCCGGGACAGTTCGTAAATCCTGCAAACCCTGCAGTCCATAAGGCTACAACAGGTCCTGAGATCTGGAACGATACAGACGGAAATGTAGATATCTTCATCGCAGGTGTCGGCACAGGAGGAACTCTTACCGGAACAGGTGAGTTTCTGAAGAGCAAGAAGCCTGATGTAAAGATCGTAGCACTTGAGCCGGAAGACTCACCGGTCCTTTCAGAAGGAAGAGCAGGTGCTCACAAGATTCAGGGAATCGGCGCAGGTTTCGTACCTGATATCCTGAATACGGAAATATATGACGAGATATTTAAGGCTCCGAATCAGAAAGCATTTGAAACAGCTAAGCTTTTAGCTAAGAAGGAAGGTATATCGGTAGGTATCTCTTCCGGAGCATCGCTTTACGGTGCAATCGAACTCGCTAAGAGACCGGAAAACAAGGGCAAGACCATTGTTGCACTTCTTCCGGACAGTGGCGACAGATATTATTCAACAGCTCTGTTCACAGAGTAATTCAAACTGAGTAAATTATTATTCTTCCTGGTTAATAAAAAAGTGGTAGAAAACCGATCCGTACCCCCGGGTCGGTTTTTTGATTTTTGAGTAATTTGTGGTATATTTGGAGTGTTGATTTTAATCTTTATGAAAGTGAAGTAAAGAAGTATGGGAGACAAGAAAAATATTCTTATTGTTGATGACGATATGCATATAGGAAATATGCTGGAGGAAACTCTGAGGCTGGAAGGCTACGATGTTTCACGAGCTTATTCGGGAACCGAAGCACTTATGGTCCTGAATAACCTTCGTCCGGATCTGATACTGCTGGACCTTATGCTGCCGGGACTTACGGGAGAGGAACTGCTTCCTCTTATCAAGGGAATTCCGGTTATCATAGTCAGCGCCAAGCTGGATATGACCAATAAGGTCAAGCTGCTTCTGGACGGAGCTGCGGACTACGTGACAAAGCCTTTTGATATGGAGGAACTTCTGGCACGTATCGTGGTACAGCTGAGACAGGCAGAACTTCTGAAGGCCGGCGCATCGGGATCAGGGGCGGCTTCCGGCGTGGGAGAGCAGGAAGCAGGCGAAGAGTATCATTCCGAATCCGAGATAACCGCAAGCAACATCACTCTTGACTGGGAACTCCACACCGTCAGGATTGAGGGCGAAGAGGTATCTCTTACAAGGACGGAATGTGCCATCCTCAGGATCCTTATGACAGATGCGGGCAGACCTATCGGAAGAAATACCATCCTGGATAAGATCAGCTACGATACGCCGGACTGCACCGAGCGTTCGCTGAAGCAGCATATCAGCAACATCCGTAAGAAGCTTCAGGCTGTAAACGGAGTGGATTACATTGAGGCTATTTACGGAATCGGGTTTAAATTTATCAAGCTGTGAGTTGTTGATCAGATTGTATAAACGACATTCATAATGTCGGTGCTGCGCACCTTGCCGTCTCCTTCGGAGACGCATTATTTCATGCCGTTTATACAACCCTGTTTCACAGGGTTATCGATAATCAAAAAAGCATCTTTGAAAACAAGTTTTCTCAATGCTTTTCCGATTATCTCAATCTGATCAACAGTTGCATTTGATCGATATCTTGACGATATCTTGACGATTCCTTGGCCGGTTTCTTGACGCTTATCTGTTAAGATATGCACATAAAAGCGGTACAGGAGGAAATTATGGAGTACATTGTTAGAACAAACGGAATTTGCAAATATTATAAGGGATTCAAGGCGCTGAACGGTGTCACGATGAATATCCCGAAGGGATCGATCTACGGATTCGTAGGAAAGAACGGAGCAGGTAAGACTACTATGATAAGAATTCTTACAGGCCTTCAGCTTCCTACAAAGGGCGATTTCGAACTTTGCGGAATAAAGAGTGACAGCAATGAGATCCATAAGGCAAGACGCCGTATGGGTGCGGTTGTTGAGTCACCTGCACTTTTCCAGGACATGACGGCAAAGGATAACCTGAAGCAGCAGTACACAAACCTGGGACTTCCGAGCTATGAAGGAATCGACGAACTCCTTCAGCTTGTAGGCCTTGCTGATACAGGCAGAAAGAAAGTAAGGAACTTTTCACTGGGAATGCGTCAGAGACTGGGAATCGCAGTTGCGCTTTGCGGAAATCCTGATTTCATCATCCTTGACGAGCCGGTAAACGGACTTGATCCTCAGGGAATCATCGAGATCAGAGAGCTTATCATCAAGCTCAACAGAGAGAAGGGCATCACGGTTCTTATCTCAAGCCACATCCTTGACGAGCTGGGAAAACTCGCTACACATTACGGATTCATCGATAAGGGCGAGATCATCAGAGAAATGAGTGCAGAAGAGCTTGAAGCCGCATGCCGCAAGAGCGTTCGCATGAAAGTAAGCGATACAAGCAAGCTTGCACGTATCATGGAGAATCTCGGAATCGAGTATTCAATCCTCAGCGAGGATACAGCCGATGTATATTCAACAATGAAGTTTTCTGATATTGCAGCTGCCTTCGCAGCTGAGAATTGCGACATCATTTCCATGGAGGAGCATGATGAGAGCCTTGAGAGCTTCTACATGTCACTTCTGGGAGGCGAGACAAATGTATAGAATGCTTTGCAGTGACCTTCGCAGGTTATTTAAATCAAAAATATTTTATATGGCAGTGATCGGATACGCATTTGTATATACTGCAATGCTTCCTCTGATCATGTGGATCATCAATTTTTTCGCACACACTCCTGCAGAATATGCGGATACGGAACTTAAGGGTCAGCCGGGTACGGCAGCCATTGCCATCGCGGTATTTGTAACCGCATTTATCTTAAAGGAATTTACGGAAGGCTCCATCAGAAACAAGCTTTCATCGGGAGCTAAGAGAAGCGATATATTCTTATCAATGGCAGTTACATCCGCGGTTGCGGCATTTGCCATTCAGGCAGCAGCGCTTGCATCAATTGTTATATCAGGAAAATTATTCATGGCAGGATTCCTGCTTTCGGGAAAAGAAATCCTGTTAATAAATCTTGTTTATGTGATCGCAGCGATTGCACTTGCAATATTCGATACAGCACTGATGTTCATCCTCGGCGGAAATCAGATTTCAATTTTTGCGGGAACACTCATTGCGGTTGCTATGAAGTTTTTATCTATTATGGTACTGGAAGATCTTTATCCTGAAGTAGGCGGACCGCTTGTATCAGGCACAAAGCTTGCGGTATTCAGCTTTTTAGATAAGTATGTTCCTTATTTCCATCTCCTCGATTTTCCGAGACACGGATGGGATGCATATGTGATCGGAGGAGCTGCTCTCACAGTTATCTCACTGGTTGCGGGAATTATAATATTTGAGAAGAAAGATTTGAAATAGGTGGAGAAATGTTTAACGTATTAAAGGCAAATATCAAGAGACTGTTTAAAAATGTATATTTTATCGGCGGATGCATCTTAGCAATGCTTATCACTGTCGGATTTATAAACAATGCAGAGAGTTTTCTGGGACCGCATTACAGAAATGCAGAGAAATCTGCTCAGCTGATAAGCATCGGAGTTATCATGTTTATCTCAATCTTTGCTCCGATCTTCCAGAATGCGGAGTATTCCGGCGGCGTTATCAGAAATAAGGTAGCAACGGGTGTTAAGCAGTCCGAGATTTACGCTGCACATTTCATCACCCAGATCGTAGCATCGGCAGTTATAATTCTCTGCTGGGCCATCGGAGGCGTCATCGGCGGAGTAAGCATCAGCTCATGGCTTATCGGTTATATCGTAAGACTTTTCTTCAGCATGGTCGCATATTCGTCATTCATTACATTTATCGGAATGAGATTTAAGAAGATCATCACATCGGCATCCCTCGGAGTGCTTGCAGTACAGGTAAGCTTCTCGGCAACCATCATCATTTTCATGCTGGTTTCCAGAACCTGGGGAACCACTGTCGGACATGTACTTTCCTTCATCGGAAACGGCAGTGCCATCGGCCGCTGGTTCGTAAATTCACAGCTTTCCGATCCGGAGCTGAATATAAGCATAATTCTTTCAATCGTTATTTCACTGGTTATGGCAGTGATCTACTATGCAGTAGGTTCATTCAGGATCAATAAGAGAGATCTTACATGAATCGCGGAACAGATCGATTCAATAAAATATATCGGGGTGGCGCCGTATGGGTATAGCGCTGGGGATATGCATAATTATCATATGCATACTGTTACTGAAAATTTATATGATGAAGAAGTCAGTCCGGGAAATCCGGACTGATTTTGGTGATAGGGCGAACCTGGATTCTAATGTGCTGATAGGTGTGTCGTCGCGGGATAGGGACATCCGTGCACTGACAAATGACATGAATCACACCATCGCCAAGCTTCGCAAATCCTATCACAAGTACAACGAGGGTGACCGCGAACTGAGAAATGCCATCACCAACATTTCCCATGATATCAGAACGCCGCTTACAGCAATCTGCGGTTATCTGGCTCTCATGAAGAAGCTTGATAATTCGGATGAAATGAATCGCTACATAAAGATCATCGACGAGCGCTCCCAGCACATGAAGAAGCTGACGGAAGAGCTTTTCGCATATTCCCTCATCATGAATTCGGAAGACACGGTGGAGCTGGAGGATGTAAGCCTCAACAAGACTCTCGAGGACTGCATCATGGAGTACTACGGAGCCCTTACTGAAAGAGGCATCACCCCGACAGTGGATATCACCGAGAAGAAAATCGTGAGAAAACTGGACAAGACTCACATCGACAGAGCTATCTCCAACGTGATCAGCAACGCCATCAAGTACAGCGACGGCGACTTCGACATAAAACTTACAGACGACGGAACCATGATCTTTTCCAATAAAGCTTCCGGTATGACATCCGTCGAAGCAGCACGACTCTTCGACAGATTCTATACCGTAGAAACCGGACGCAACTCCACAGGCCTCGGCCTCTCCATAGCCCGAACCTTCGTAGAACAGATGGGCGGCGAAATCGGCGCAAAGTACGAAGATGGAAGACTTTCGATAAGTATATCGTTTCCAAGATGAGGTGGCACCGGGGGACGGAGGTCGCGTAGTCAAAATGGGAATGGGGGACA
>CACZHN010000124.1 GCA_902780985.1 uncultured Lachnospiraceae bacterium
ACGGATTATAACGGAAATATCATCGAAGAAGCGCCTCACACGGTTTACTCACAGGTAGACGGAAGCGCGGAAATGTGGGACAAGATAAGAACCGGTATGCGACTGGTTGTTACCGACGACCTTTCCGATGATAAGATGCTGAACGGTGTCGGCGTTAAGATAGCCGGCAAGACGGGAACCGCCCAGGTAGGAGAGAACCATCCCGCAAATGCGCTCTTCATATCCTATGCACCTTTTGAAAATCCCGAAGTCTCCGTTACGGTAATCATACCTAACGGTTACACATCCAGAAATGCGGGACAGCTGGCCGGATTCGTATATGCTTACATGTACGATAAAGAATCCCTGGTCAACGCTACATTTGAACAGAACAAGAGTTCGGCAGGAGACTGATACTACATGTTTAAAAAATATAATATTAAACATTACAATTTCATAATGCTGATACTTGTTATTGCCTGTATGATACTTGGTGTTATGGTAATAAAAAGTGTTAAGGAAGAGATATACATGAAGCAGGCTATCGGTGTCGGTATCAGCCTTGTCATGATCCTTTTCCTTTCCATTTTCGATTATCACATCATCTGTAACTTCTACAACGTAATCTATATTGTAGGTATCGGCTTGCTTTTTGCCGTTATCCTTGTAGGTAACGACGGTGGCGGTGCAAAGAGATGGGTAGATATCGGTGGTATCATATTCCAGCCGTCCGAGCTTGAGAAGATCATCATGATCGTTTTCATGGCCCGTTTCCTTAGTGATCTTAAAGAAAATAATGATATCAATACCTTCAGAGGATTAATGAAGATCATCATAGCTGTCATGATCCCTGCAGGTCTTATAGTTATGGAGCCGGATCTTTCCACTACCATTTGTTTCCTTATGATCATGGCAACAATGGTATATCTGGAGGATCTGTCTTACAGACTTATAATCACAATCCTTCTTATCCTTATCCCGATAGGAAGTCTGTTTATCTGGTACATCCAGAAGCCGGATCAGAAGCTTCTCGACGGTTACCAGAGAAACCGTATCATGTCATTCATTTACCCGAGTGAGTATTCCGAAGGCGCAGAGCAGCAGGAGAATTCCGTACTGGCCATCGGTTCCGGAGAGCTCAAAGGTAAAGGCCTTTATCCTGATGAAAAAGTAGCATCAGTTAAGAATTCCAAGCTGGTTTCCGAGCAGCAGACCGACTTCATCTTTTCCGCTATCGGAGAGGCTTTCGGTTTTATCGGAAGCACAATTATTATTGGAATAATTCTCATTATAGTGTTACAATGTATCAGGGTAGCCAGGCTTGCCAGAGATGACTGTGGCAAGCTTATTGCCATGGGGGTAGGATGCCTGATAGGGTATCAGTCGTTTATAAATATAGGGGTAACCACGCAGCTGCTTCCTAATACGGGACTGCCGCTTCCTATGTTCAGTTATGGTCTGAGTTCGCTTCTCAGTATCGCTATGGGAATCGGTCTTGTATTAAATGTATCGCTGCAGAGAAGAAGGTATTAATTGTTCGGAGGTTTTAAAATGAATGTTGTTTTAATCGCACATGAAGCGAAGAAAAAGCTCATGCAGAACTTCTGTATAGCTTATAGGGGAATCCTCAGTCATCATGACGTATATGCTACTGAGACCACAGGAAGACTTGTTGAAGAAGCATCAGGTGTTCCGGTACATAAGTTTCTTGCAGGACATCTCGGCGGTGTTCAGCAGATTGCTACACAGATTGAAAGTAACCAGATGGATCTTGTTATATTCTTAAGAGAGCCTATGCTTAACAGCCAGCCTCATAATGACGACTTCCATACCATTTCAACACTGTGTGATATTCACAATATCCCTATTGCTTCAAATCTTGCTTCAGCTGAGCTCCTTATCAAGTCTCTTGAGAGAGGTGACCTTAACTGGAGAGAGCTTTATAAGCATTAGTATTAAGGTGTAACATGGGTAAGAGATTTCTGATATTTCCTCTCATTATCATTGCATGTATCACGACCATTGTGATACTGATGGGAAGGAATATATTCTTTGACAACGGCTTTAAGGGCGAAGTGTCCGACATTCCGGATTTTACATCCCAGATGCCATTATATGAGATGAGCGGTGCCTGCGACAGATATGCTGTCATCAAGGCCGATGCCGCTCTTAACACAGAGCAGTTCACGGATACAACCTTTGCTGCTCTTCTTATTGACAATACCGATAACAAGCCTATAGTTGCTTACAATACATTCAGACGTATTTATCCCGCATCTACCACAAAGCTTCTGACTGCCATAGTCGTATGCGATGCCATAGAGAAGGGCCGTATAAGTCTGAGTGACGAAGTAACTCTGGATCACAATATCACCCTTACGGTTGACGGTGCTGTTGCCAGTCAGCTTCATAAGGGCTGCACCATAACGGTCAGAAATCTTTTATTCGGTCTTATGATAAGATCTTATAACGATTTCGCTGTTATCCTTGCGGAATATGTGGGCGGCAACGAAGAGAACTTTGTGAGAATGATGAATGACAAGGCCGCCGATATCGGTGCTACAGCTTCGCATTTCGTAAATCCTCACGGACTTCATGATGACGATCACTATACCACAGCTTATGATATGTATCTCATCATCAACAAGGCCGCTGAGTATGAGATCCTGCAGGAGATCGATTCTTACGATTCCTTCTCCTATACATACCGCGAGTCAGACGGTACGGAGAAACAGGATGATATATCTCCTACAAATATGTTCCTTGCGGGAAGTTACGAACTTCCTTCAAATATCCATATCAAAGAATGGAAGACCGGTACCACAAGGCTTGCCGGAAGCGTTCTTACCATGATCACAGAGATTGACGGCAAAGAATATACCATGTTCATTGCGGACAGCGACGGTCCGTCGGATCTGTATGAGAAATTTACACTGTTATTTAATTTGACTACAAACTAACCGGTGAGGGTTTATAAATGGCTAACAACAAAAAGGTTGTAAAGATTAATAAACATATGCGTACAGCAAAGATAAATGCGGCTATAATCGTATTCGCCATTATCTTTGTCTATGTGGCTGCCAGTGTCATCCGTGCCTGGATAAAGGTACCGATCACAACATATAAGGTAAGCTCCAGCAATATCAATAACAACATTTCTCTTACCGGTATTGCTATAAGAAACGAACTTCAGGTCACATCATCCAAGTCCGGTTATCTTATATACTTCGTAAGAGAGGGAGAGAAGGTCAGAAAGTCATCCCCTGTATGTACCGTGGATGAGACCAAGACCATAATCAACGCTCTCGAGAATACCGGCGAAGAAGGGACAGGCAAATCCGTTCTTTCCACAGCCGATTACAAAGCCGTAAGAAATTCCATCGATACATATAAGAATTCCTATAGCGACGTAAATTTCTCGGATGTATATAACTTCAAGGCGAATATCGAAAGCAAGGTTCTGGAGCTTTCAAACCAGGTAATGAGAGAGGAGATAAATGCGGGCGGTACCGCACTTAAATCTACTCTTGAAAATATAAATGCTCCGGAAAGCGGTATCATTGCTTACTACATAGACGGATATGAGAACTATACCGTTGATACCATTTCACCTGCTGCATTTAATAAGAACGAATATAAGAAGACATCTCTTAAGACAGGTGATATTCTGGACAGCGGTTCAACCGTATTTAAGCTTGTGTCCGATGAGAACTGGTCGGTTATATGTCAGGTCACAAAGGATCAGGCAACAAATCTCAGTGCCCAGAACTATATCAATTTCAATCTGAACAGTTCACCGAACGAGTTCAGTACCTCGGACTTCAGCGTTGATGAGAGAGACGGCCAGTATTATCTGGTACTTAATCTCAATAAATATATGATCGACTTTATCGATGAAAGATTCCTTTCGGTAGAGATCATCATGGATAAGTATGACGGACTTAAGATTCCGAATTCATCCATCGTTGAACGTGAAGTTTATAAAATTGACGAAGGCTTTATTCAGAAGAACGATGACGGAGATTACTTCGTAAAGACAATCGTTACCGATGAAGAGGGAACACAGGAAACAGTTGAAAAGCCTATTACATATTATCGTCATGAAGACGGCATTTATTATGTAAGATCAGATAACTTCAACGATACGGATATGATCGTTAAGGCTGACGGCGGCGATTCAAAGCCGATCCTTTCTCTTGAGAGAGATACACTTCAGGGTGTATATGTTGCCAACGAAGGTGTGGCTGACTTTATAGAGATTCAGGTAGTCAAGTCACAGGACGAATTCACTATAGTCAGTGATACCGGCTATCTTAAGGAATTCGACAATATAGTTCTGGATATTACCGAGATAGAAGAGAACCAGACACTTTACTAGATGATTGGAGGCATAAGATGTTAATCGATAATTACAACAACATCAGACAGCAAATTGATGAAGTCTGCAAAAACTGCGGAAGAGATCCGGAGGAAGTTACGCTTATTGCGGTAAGCAAGACAAAGCCTCTTTCCGATATAGAAGAGCTTGCGGCCCACGGAGTAATGGAATTCGGAGAAAATTATCCTCAGGAACTTGCCTCAAAATATAATGAAATTTCCACTCCGGTGCATTTTCATCAAATTGGACACTTGCAGACTAACAAAATCAAGTATATAATCGATAAGGTAACGCTGATTCACTCGGTGGATTCACTTCACCTTGCCGAAGCCATTAACAAGGAAGCGGCAAAAAGAGGTATCGTATCCGATATTCTCATTGAAGTAAATTTCGCGGCAGAAGATTCAAAATTCGGTCTTATGCCACAGGATACCGAGCAGCTTGTAAGAGAAATTTCGAGTTTACATAACGTAAAGATTCGTGGTCTTATGACCATAGCTCCGTTTGTGGAAAATCCCGAGGATAATCGCCCTGTATTTAAAGGCATGAGGCAATTACTGCTTGACATAAAATCTAAAAACATAGATAATGTTGATATGTGCCTGTTGTCGATGGGAATGACAAATGACTATAAAGTTGCGGTAGAAGAGGGAGCTACACACGTACGTGTCGGAACCGCAATTTTCGGTGCCAGGGATTATTCCAATCGCTAGGCTTATTATGCATTAAAATGAATGGGAGACGGTAGAAAAATGAGTGGTAAGAGAAAAAGCTTTTTAGACTTTTTTAAGATGGACGATTCTGACGACGAATACGATGATTACGAAGATGATATGTTTGATGAGGAAGACGATGACGACGAAGAAGAATCATACACACCTTCGTTCAGTTTCCGTAAAGAGAAGAAGTCACGTCCCGCTAAGGAAGAGCCTGTAAAAGAAGAGAAGACATATACTCCGCAGACAACTTCCTACAGACCACCATCATATAATACAAATCAGGCCACACCTACACCAAGGCCATCATATTCACAGCAGACTCAGCAGCCAAAGAGAACATCAACTCCGTCCAGATCACAGAATAATCTGGTTTCCTTTGACGGCGGACAGGAAAAGAGAAGTAAGTATACTCCTTCAAGTGAGGTATATGTTATAAAGCCGGTTGAAATCGACGACGCACAGACAGTTGTTGATTTTCTCAAGAAAAACCGTGCCATCGTAATTAACATGGAAGGCCTTGCACTTGATCCTGCTCAGAGAATTATCGACTTCATCGGCGGTGCATGCTACGGTATAAACGGAGAGCTTAAAGCTATATCTTCAAATATCTTTATTGCTGTACCAAACAGCATGGAAGTTTCCGGCGATCTTCGTGAAGAGATTCTTACAAGTCCGAGTCTTAGCGAATAAATGTAACTCTGTGGGGAGATAATATGTTAACACCTGTTGATATTCAACAAAAAAAATTCAAGATTGGTTTAGGTTACGATAAGAATGATGTTCAAAGCTTCTTTGAAGAAGTATCTTCAAGCTATGTGGAGCTTTACAGAGCAAATGCCGATCTCAAAGATCAGCTTATAACACTTACAGATACAGTTCAGCATTATAAGGCTCAGGAAGATAATCTTCAGAAGTCACTTATGCTTGCCGAAAAAAACAGCGAAGAATCAAAGTCAAATGCGGAGAAAGCCGCAAGGACTATAGAGATGGAAGCAAGAAGCCGTGCCAATGACATCGTAAAGGATGCAAAGGCAGAATACGAAAAGCTTCAGTCTGATTTTGCAGCTCTTCAGAGCAAATATGCAGAATATAAGACTAAATTTGCAGCCCTTCTCAGAAAGACTATGGAAGAACTTAAAAGAGATGATTTCGATCCGACTGCAAAGGCTAACAGAATTGCCGATCCGGAGCCACGTTCTGCCATGAAAATGGATGATTACGGTTCAGGCGGACTTGGCGGTGGCGGTACTTTAGGCAGCCGTGAAGATAAGAGAAGTAATTCCTCAAATGTATACGGAAACACTCTCGGCGGTGACGGAATCAATCCGTTTAAGATAAAGGACTAAGATCACATAAACGACCAAGGAGTAGTTATGACAGAAAGTTTACCTATTTTACATCAAGGTCAGCCGATTTATAATATTGTATACAGTAAGGATTTCGAGGGTATTCGTGATTTTATATCTAAATACGATCCTGATCGTACACGTAAGGCGTGTATAGTATCAGACTCTAAAGTAGCATCCGTTTATATGGATGCTATTTTAAGTATAGCTAACGAATGCTTCAGCAGTGCTGTAAGCTTTGTCTTTCCCGAAGGCGAAGCCAGCAAAAATCTTGATACTGTAAAAACCTTATATGTAAAACTTATTGAAGAAAAATTCACCCGTAAAGATGTACTCATAGCTCTTGGCGGCGGAGTTACAGGAGATATGTGCGGATTTACAGCCGCAACATTTCTTAGAGGAATCGATTTCATTCAGGTTCCTACCAGCCTTCTTGCAGATGTTGATTCCAGCATCGGCGGAAAAACGGGAGTTGACTTCGATGCATATAAAAACATGGTTGGTGCATTTCATATGCCAAAGCTTGTTTATATCAATACATCGACTCTAAAATCACTTGATACACGCCAGCTTTATTCCGGAATGGGCGAAGTTGTTAAGTCAGCCCTTATAAAGGATCAGGCTTTCTTTACATGGCTTAAAGAAAACATGGAAAAGATTGAAGCTCTTGATGAAGAAGCTGTCAGTGAAATGATATATAAGTGCAACATCATAAAGAAAAATGTTGTTGATTCCGATCCGTTCGAAACCATAGGAGAGCGTGCACTTCTTAACTTCGGACATACTCTCGGGCATGCTCTCGAGAAGTATATGAATTTCGAGCTGCTTCACGGTGAGTGCGTATCCATCGGCTGCATCCTGGCTTCATACATTTCCATGGAAAAGGGACTTATAAATGCGGAAGAATATACCGCAATTTTCGATTTCTATAAGAAATATATGAAACTTCCTGTACTTCCACAGGATATCGATATCGATAAGATCGTTTCTTACACAAGAAATGATAAGAAGGCCGA
>CACZHN010000125.1 GCA_902780985.1 uncultured Lachnospiraceae bacterium
CTACAGGTTACGGCGAGGCTCTTCTTAAGTCTGCTCTTAATCTGGATTACGGTGAAGTTGAGACAATCGCTCACTACACTGCCGCTGCCTTCTTTGATCCGAAGGTAGATACTATCCTCGATATCGGCGGTCAGGATATGAAATGTATCAAGATCCGTCAGGGTGTCGTAGATAACGTAATGCTCAACGAATCCTGTTCATCGGGATGCGGTTCCTTTATCGAAACTTTTGCCCGTTCTCTTGATTATCAGGTACAGGATTTCGCTAAGATCGCTCTTTTCGCTAAAAGTCCTATCGATCTCGGATCGAGATGTACAGTATTTATGAATTCAAAGGTTAAGCAGGCTCAGAAGGAAGGCGCTTCTGTCGAAGACATTTCCGCAGGACTTGCTTACTCTGTAATAAAGAACGCACTTCTTAAGGTTATCAAGCTCACCGATCCTAAGCAGCTTGGTAAGAGAATCGTTGTTCAGGGTGGAACTTTCTACAATGACGCCGTTCTCCGTGCCATGGAGCTTGTATCGGGACGTGAAGTGATCAGACCTGATATCGCTGGTATCATGGGTGCTTTCGGTGCTGCTCTTATTGCCCGCGATAATTATTCGGAAGGCTTTGAATCAACTATCCTTCCTGCAGATGAAGTTGCTGCCCTCACATACGAGACTCAGATGGCCCGCTGCGGCGGATGTACAAATAACTGTCTTCTTACCATAAATAAGTTTACGGGCGGAAGACGTTTCATAACAGGAAACAGATGCGAAAAAGGTCTGGGAATGAAGAAGAACGAAAGCAACGTTCCTAACCTTTACGAATATAAATTTAATCGTATATTTAACTATACTCCTCTGGAGCTTGCAGACGCTCCTCGTGGAGAGATCGGTGTGCCTCGCGTTCTGAATATGTACGAGAACTATCCGTTCTGGTTCACATTCCTCACAAAGCTTGGTTACAGAGTTATCCTCTCACCGAAGTCAACAAAGGATATTTACAACATGGGTATCGAGTCTATTCCGAGTGATACCGAGTGTTATCCTGCAAAGATAAGTCACGGTCACGTTATGTGGCTTATAAAGCAGGGACTCAGAACTATCTTCTACCCATGTATTCCGTATGAAATGAATGAGACACCGGACGCTAACAACCATTACAACTGTCCTATCGTTACTTCATATTCCGAAAACATCAAGAACAACATGGAGGAAATCGAGACCGAGCATATCACTTATATCCGTCCGTTCCTTGCTCTTGATAATTCCGAAGCTCTTAAGGAGCGTATGCTCAGAGAGTTCACAAAGTATACTGATGTTACTCAGGAAGAGATAAACGATGCCATTGATGCTGCTTATGCCGAAGCTGCCCGTGTAAAGGCAGATGTTCGTGCAAAGGGCGAGGAAACCGTTAAGTATCTTGAAAAGGAAGGAAAACTGGGTATCGTTCTTGCAGGCCGTCCTTATCATGTAGATCCTGAAATCAATCACGGTATTCCTGAACTGATCAATTCCTACGGTATCGCGGTTCTTTCGGAAGATTCCGTAGCTCACCTTGGCAAGGTGGACAGACCGCTTATCGTATCCGATCAGTGGATGTATCATTCAAGACTTTACAAGGCAGCAAACTACGTTAAGACCAGCAAGAATCTCGAGCTTATCCAGCTCTTCTCTTTCGGATGCGGTCTTGATGCGGTAACAACGGATGCGGTTAAGGATATACTGTCACGTTCAAATAAGATTTATACAGTACTTAAGATAGATGAGGTTTCAAACCTCGGTGCGGCACGTATCAGAATAAGATCTCTTATCTCTGCCGTAAAGGTTCGTCAGAAGAAGCATTTCGAACCGGTTGCTTCCTCAAGTGCTATCAAGAAAGTTGAATTTACAAAGGCTATGCAGGAGGACTACACCGTTCTCTGCCCTCAGATGTCACCTATACATTTCAAGATGCTCCAGGTGGCTATGAAGCATTTCCATGTAAACTTTGTCATGCTTCCTGATGCCGAGAAAGATGCTATTGATGTAGGACTTAAGTTTGTTAATAACGATGCCTGCTACCCTTCCATCATAGTTGTCGGTCAGCTTATGAAGGCTATCCAGTCAGGAAAATACGACACGGATAAGCTTGCGGTTGCCATCACTCAGACCGGTGGCGGATGCCGTGCTACAAACTATATAGGATTCATCAGACGAGCTCTCGAGAATCTCGGTTATCCTCATATCCCGGTTCTTTCAATCAGTGCTCAGGGACTTGAGAAGAACTCCGGATTCAAGGTTAATCCGAAGGGACTTAAGTGTGCATTACATGCGGTAATGTACGGAGATCTCTTTATGAGAGTCGTTTACAGAACAAGACCTTACGAGAAGGTTAAGGGTTCGGTAAACAAGCTTCACAAGAAATGGGAAAGAATATGTATCCATGACTTAAGCCGCGGATCTCACAACTTCAGACATATAGTTAAGGATATCGTAAAAGAATTCGATGAGATACCGCTTGATGAAAGCGTTAAGAAGCCAAGAGTCGGTATAGTCGGAGAAATACTTGTTAAGTTCCTTCCGTCGGCTAATAACCACCTTGTAGACCTTCTCGAGGCCGAAGGAGCCGAGGCTGTTATGCCTGACCTTCTTGACTTCCTCTCCTACAGCTTCTACAACAACAAGTATAAGCACGAATTCCTGGGAAAGACAAAGAAGTCCGAGATAATCGGTATGAGTGCTATCAAGTTACTTGAAGGAATGCGTCGTCCGATGGTTAAGGCTCTTGAAAAGAGTAACCGTTTCGAACCGCCAACACCGATCGAGACTATTGCTTCATATGCTCGCCCTATCGTATCCATCGGTAACGAAACAGGTGAGGGATGGTTCCTTACAGGAGAAATGGTTGAGCTTATCAAGCACGGCGCACCAAACATCGTATGTTGCCAGCCATTCGCATGTCTGCCGAACCATATCATCGGTAAGGGTGTTATAAAGAAACTTCGTTCGGTTTATCCGGATGCAAATATTACTCCGATCGACTTCGACCCGGGTGCTGCCGAAGTTAACCAGATAAACAGAATTAAACTCATGCTGGCTGCAGCCCGCGAAAACCTGAATAAATAGAAAAATCGAGGGACATTCCTAATTGAAGGATTGTCCCCCGATTTCATTTTGATAAATCGCCCCCGTCCCCGAGTCTCATATACTGTATCATACCGGGTCCGAGATTTTCGGTTGGTCTTGCTATAAATCCGTGCTTTTCATAGAACTTCTCACGGCCTTTGGCGCACATCAGATCAAACATGATTTCTTCGCCTTCGCCGATAAGTCCCGTCACATATTTCTTAAGCTGTTTCATAAGCATGGATCCCACGCCTTTTCCGTGATATTCGGGAAGTACTATAAGATCCTGTATATAACATATGACAGCGCCGTCACCGACGATTCGGCCCATTCCGATAAGCTTACCGTCATCATATGCGGATATACAATAAAGACAGTTTTCAAGAGCCAGCTCAGCTTGTCTTTCACTTAATTTTTTCCAGCCTACCGCTTCTCTTAATGACAGATACTCCGCCACCGATAATCTGTCTTCACTGAACTTTATCATTGAAACATAACTCCTTAGATATAACTATAATCTCACGGAAACACCTTTTCCTCTGAGATATTCTTTAACTTCTTTAATCTCAAGCTCTTTGAAATGGAACAGAGATGCGGCAAGCGCGGCATCGGCTTTTCCGTCTGTCAAAGCATCATAGAAATGATCGCAGGTACCTGCACCGCCTGATGCGATAACCGGAACATCTACAGCCTCGGCAATAGCTCTTGTAAGCTCAAGGTCGTATCCTGCCTTGGTTCCGTCAGCATCCATACTTGTAAGAAGGATTTCTCCGGCACCCATTTCAACAGCCTTTACAGCCCATTCCACTGCATCAAGCCCCATGTCTATACGTCCGCCGTTTTTATATACGGTCCATCCGTCCGACGGCTTCCATTCGGAATTTATCTTAATACTCTCGGCATAGCTGAGATTCGGATCTGCTGCCGCACCGACTCTTCGGCGTCTTGCATCGATAGCGAGTACAACGCACTGACTTCCGAACTTATCCGCAGCTTCGCTGATAAGTGTTGGATTATCGATAGCTGCTGAATTAACGGCTATCTTATCGGCACCTTCTCTGAGGATGGTCTTGAAATCCTCGATGGATCTGATACCGCCGCCTACGGTAAATGGGATAAATACCGTCTCGGCTACCTTTCTTACCATGTCGGCAACTATATTTCTCTTATCCGAAGATGCTGTGATATCCAGGAAGACCAGCTCGTCAGCGCCGGCTTTATCATAAGCTCTTCCGCATTCCACAGGATCTCCCGCATCTATAAGATCTATAAAGTTTATTCCTTTTACAACTCTTCCGTCTTTTACATCAAGACACGGAATAATTCTTTTTGTATGCATTTCATATCTCCCGAAAACTATAAATTGATGAAGTTCTGCAGTATCTTAAGTCCGACTTCGGAACTCTTCTCCGGATGGAACTGGGTGGCGAATATATTACCCTTCTCCACAGCGGCATGAATCTCTGTTCCGTAGTATGTGCTTGCAGCAACCTCTTCCGGATTGTCTGCAGTAAGGAAATAAGAATGGACAAAATATACATACGGATTTCCGGTTATTCCCGCAAACAGTCTTGACTTAGGATTGATCTTAAGATCATTCCATCCGATCTGAGGAACCTTCTGGAAAACCTTGGTTCCGTCTTCTGCGGTATATTCGTTCGGTATCTTTGTGATACGTCCTTTTATAAGTCCAAGGCCCTCTACTCCGGGACTCTCTTCACTTGAATCAAACAGAAGCTGAAGTCCGAGGCAGATACCTAAAAACGGCTTACCTGTTTCTACGAACTCATAAATAACCTTATCAAGTCCTCTGCTTCTGAGCTTATCCATAGCTAATCCGAAAGCTCCTACGCCCGGAAGCACAACTCTGTCAGCAGCAAGTATTTTGTCTTTGTCTCCGGTAATCTCAGCTTCCTGTCCCAGGTACTGAAGAGCCTTCTCAACGCTCTTTACATTTCCGGCATCGTAATCAATTATAGCTATCATAATTTTCTCCGTAAAACATAATATAAACAGTATAGGGTAGGTTTTCGCCTACCCTATAAAAATCGATTTAGAAATCGTTCTGAGTATTAATAATGTGAAATGAACCGTCAAGCTCATCGTTTATCACATAATAAGCTTTATCTTCTTCAGGAATGAGATAAAGGTCGATTTTCTTGATATCTGCCTTCTTACGTCCGGATTCTTCCCAAATCCTCTCGGCTTCCTTAACAAGCTCGTCCTTGCTCACCTGCTCACCGTAAAACTCAACATATACTGATGTTTTCATAGTTATACCCTCCTTAACCTTCATATATAAACCCATTTGCTAATAAGATAGTCCCTATTATCGTACTTTTAATGAATCATGTCAACCCTTCGGAAATGCGTAATCATTTGTCGATTACGGTTTCACTAAGTATCTCGCCGCTTATTTCATCGGGACCGTCTTTTGCATCGAATTCGGCATAGAATACAACTCCGTTTTCCGCATTGTATACTCCGTAATCTCTGTTATGTGCTTTCATAATGGCTTCAACGATGGAAAGACCTATTCCGGAACCACCGTATTCACGGGTTCTTGCTTCATCGGCTTTATAGAACTTTATGAAAAGCTTGTCTATATGCTTTTCGTCAATAGTGTCGCCTTCGTTGAATACATTTATTCTTACATTGTCGCCCTTCCTCTCGAACCATACGCGGATCTCTCCGCCTTCCTTCAGATAGTGGACGGCATTTGAATAGTAATTGGTTATAACTTCCTCGGTCATGAATTCATCGGCCCATACATATACCGATTCATTCTCTTCGAACTTCACGCGTCCGCCGCGCTGCTTAAGAAGGATATCCGCCGCATTGATTATACTTCTTGTGAGCTCGGTAAGGTCGAATCTTTCGATGGTAAGACTGTCGTCACCGGATTCCAGATGATTGAGATTTATAAGCCTCATAACCAGCTTGTTCATCTTGGCTGCTTCGTCAATGATAACGTCGCAGTAGAAATCCCTGCTTTCCGGGTCGTCGTTAACGCTGTCCTTAAGACCTTCCGCATAACCCTGAATAAGCGCGATAGGCGTCTTCAGCTCATGAGATGCATGGGACAGGAATTCCGAACGCATATCCTCAACCTGTTTACGCTCTTCGATCCTGTATGACATTTCCAGGTTGGCGGTCTTCAGTTCGGAAATAGTCTTTTTAAGCCTCTGAGACAGAACGTTCATGGACTGGCCAAGTTCTCCTATCTCGTCGTGAGTTTTAACATCGACCATGGCATTGAAATCCAGGTCGGACATTTTCTTGGCTATTCTCGACATTTCTATGATAGGTTTGGTAAATGTATTCGATATGAAAAGAATTGCGGCCATCTCGATAAGGATAAATGCGAGAGCCACGAACGCAAAGAAACTTACCGCAAAACTTATGCTGCTGGTAAGCTGCTCAACAGGCATTCGAAGAACGATGATGAGGTCGTTATCCAGAATCCCCTGAAGATAATAATACTTTTCTTCTGTATCTTCGGGAATTATTGTAGAAATGCTGTAAGGCTTTTCCTTATATTTATAGAGACCGAAATCCGTTGTATCCACGATATGCTGAAGTTCCTTCTCCACTATCTCATTCGGCCTTATAGTAGAATATATCTTGGACTTCGCATAATCTATAATGAATACGGTACATGAAGACGGATTGTCCACATAGCCGTAAAGACTGCGGATCTCACCGTTTCTGAGTTTATTCAGATTATTCTCATCGGTTATGAATTCGTTGCAGGATTTATAGGTCTGAATGAGATTGTTCATCGCATTTCTGACATAAAAATCCTCAATAAAATGGCTGCTCACAGCATACGCACCGAAAACTGTGAGCAGTGAAGCAATCAGAACGATTATTGTGATTTTAAATCTCAGCTTAGGCTGAAATAACTCTTTTAATCTTTCCATAGCTTTCCGTGAAATACTTAAACGTCGGTAACCTCAAACTTATATCCGAGAGCCCATATGGTCTTGATATAATCACCCTTGTCTCCCAGCTTCGCACGAAGTTTCTTAACATGGGTATCTATGGTTCTTGCATCACCGTAGTAATCATAGTTCCATACGTTATTGAGGATCTTCTCTCTTGAAAGAGCAACTCCCTGATTGGTTATGAAGTATTCCAGAAGCTCGAATTCCTTGAAGGAAAGATCGATACTCTTATCGTCTACCGTAACTATATGAGCAGACTTATCTATCTTTATTCCGCCGGCTTCTACTATGCTGTTATCTTTATCCTGTGAGGATCGTCGAAGCACAGCTTCAACTCTTGCCACAAGGATCTTAGGACTGAAGGGCTTTGTGATAT
>CACZHN010000126.1:0-2868 GCA_902780985.1 uncultured Lachnospiraceae bacterium
TGGAGGGATTATATTTGCCATATCGATGATTGTATGGAGCCTCACCCCCTTCCCCTCTCCTCAGGGCGAGGGGAGTACTGTTGCGCTGCTCGAGTATCTGCCGTTTATCATTGGCTTGGTGCTGATTGCGGGGGTGAGCTTCTGGGATGATGTGAAGTCGTTGCCGGACTCGGTGCGACTGGTTGCACAATTTGTATCTATGGGTCTTGCGGCATGGTGCATGATTCAGGGTTCAGAGTTAATGTCGCTGGAGTGGTATTGGTTGGTATTAATCGGTATCGCGGCATTGATCGTATTTGTTGGCGCAGTCGCCGCCCCAGATGACTCCGTGGATGTTGCCTGCGGAAATATCCAGATCGTAGGATGCGCTGCCGTCGTTTAAGTGAAATGCGGTAATGTCGGACGCACTGTAGTTATCAATCTTGAAGGAAATCTGCATCTCTCCGGTGGTATCGTCAACGGTGATGCTTACCCAGCTGGCCTTAAGAGACTGGTCATCCTTGAAACGGATGTAGATATAATCGTAGGTTGAATCAAAACCCTTATCCCTCATCCAGTTATATAAGCCGTTGGGAGTGTTCTTCTCTTTTATCTTTGACGTATCGAAACATAGGGTTATCTTATTGTCTTTAGCATAAACCGCTTTGACGCCCAGCATGTTGTCGGAATTGCAGGAGAAAAGCTCCTCGCCGAGATCGGTTCCGCAGCCTGTGAGCATAAGCAGCAGAAATGTGATCATAATAACTATCTTTTTCATGGTAAAACCTCCCCGGACCATTATACATGAAATACGCGGAAAATGCCTTATTTTATGGAAATTTTTATATCCTCTGATATAATGAGATTAAGTTTCAGAGAAACGGTGAAAGGTTAGAAGGAGGGCATAGACCCGCCGGAAAAGGAGGATTTATATGAAGTGCATCAGATGTGGATATGAGATCCAACAGGGGTCATCGTTGTGCCCGTACTGCGGTACGTCTCAGATATCACCTGAGAACTACTACCAGCAGGCACCGCAGCAACCGCAGCAGAACTACGGATATCAGCAGGCACCGCAGCAGAACTACGGTTATCAGCAGGCACCGCAGCAGCCCGCTGCTCCGGGAGGCGGAGGAAAGAAGAAGGGCGTTATCATCGCGGCCATTATATGTGCGATGGTTCTTATCGGGGGAACGGTGACCGGCGTGATCCTGTACAAGAAGAGTCAGGATGAAACCGCTGCTACCGAAGCCACCACCGAGGTGGCAACAGTAAAACCGAACAAGACCACCGAAGCGACAACGGAAACGACCACGGAAGCTACCACCGAGGCGACTACCGAAGAGCCGGAACCGGTTCCTTACGCCGAAGAGTATAACGTGAAGTTCTATCCACTGGGATATGAAACAAGCGGAAATGCATATGGAAAGCTGTACTATTCGGATCAGTTCGAAGAAACAGACGGAGGAATGGAGACGGCAAAGCCTCTGGATGTGGATGATATTGTTGTGGAAGAATGTAAATATAAAGAAGCCGTAAACAAGGTCATAAAGACCGAGCCTGATGAGAAGGGATATGTAAAGTATTACGTGGAAGAATACGGAATAAGCGACTCGACTGTTCTGGATTCAAATCAGACAGTAAACTGGAATCTGATACCGAATTACTGGGGCCTTCTCGTATATGATTATTACGGCGGATATAAATTCAGAAGTATCAAGATGTCCAACGGATTCAGTGAAGAAAAGATCAATCGCTTCAAGTTTGATTATAAGGGCGAAGATATAGAGATAGCGATTACCCAGCTGGCAGACGGATATTTTCATAACAATAACACCATGGCAACCGAAGATACGGACGAAGGAAAAAGATATCGCTTCCATAACGAAACCAGAAGCGTATATATCATTGAATGTCCTGCAGACTATGATGGTCTGGTCGTAGGTATGGCTGTGGGCGATGTGGACGGAGATAGAATAGATAAGACTCAGTCATCCGACAGTTCAAAGGAGCCTGAGGGAGTCGAAACCGTTACAAAAAGAGTATTTGATAAGACGGATCTGGGTTATACGGATACACCGGATGACTTTGCCAGCATGAGACTCAGCGAGGTTGCGGTTCCGTACAGTGCTGAGGCTATGGCTGATTTCTTCTCGAACAAATCCTATGTGTTCGATGAGTCGTTTTACTGGATAGGTGGGATTACAGACGAAGATGAGACCATGGGAGGAGAGAGGATCACTGACAAGGCTCTTATCGAAGGCGAATGGGAATGCAGGATATTCTTCAATGAAAACAGCGAGTTCGGCTATGGAGAAGAAGAGAATTATGTGACCATAAACTTCAGTGGCGACGAAGCAACTGTGACCGAAGAGTTCCTCTACTGTCTATGGGGAAAAGAGGCAACCCAGTGGGAGTATGCCGGAGATGATGAACCGGAATCCTTCACGGGCGGATACTGGAGCGATGAGAACGAACTTAAGTTCGACACCGGCGAATATCCGGAAGACCTGGTACTGAGATTCTATACCAACGGATATTGCCAGCATGCCGTAGGCACCTCGCGCGACGGCGTGTATGTATTTATGTTCAGACCGTAAAAAGCGGTACACGGGGACGGGGGTTGAGTAGTCTTTTGACTACTCAACCCCCGTCCCCGGGTGCCATCCGAGATCGACTTAAACTATTTCAAGTATTGTATTTACCATCAGGTCATTCTGCTTCGGATTCATGAAGCAGAAGCGGATGAACTTATTGTCGAGACCGCGGATGTCTTCGCAGCGGCGGATGATGATACCGCGCTGGTTGCAGTGGTCTGCGACAAGGGTTGAATCTACATTGTCACCAAGCAGACGTACCAGCATGAAGTTTGCTGCCGGTTTGTAAAGT
>CACZHN010000126.1:2898-10300 GCA_902780985.1 uncultured Lachnospiraceae bacterium
GTGGACATTGCCAGATATACCAGGCTTCGCTCGGTGTGGATCACCGACTGCCCCTGCTCTATATAATCATCGTCTTTAAACATAGCGGATGCGGCGATGGCCGAAAGAGAAGCTATATTGTTCTTTGTTGTTGCTATATCAACCTGCTGCATAAGAGAAGGGTTCTTCATAACCGCATATCCGAATCTGAGACCCGGAACGGCGAAGAACTTTGATACGCTTCTGATTACAGCCAGATTTGAAAACTCGTCCGTAAGCGGGATGGCGGTGTAGGTCTTGTAGTCATCCACAAACTCGATATACATCTCATCCACGATGAGGAATATCTTATGATCCCTGCAGGCCTCCGCCAGCTTTTTGATATCCTCCTGGCTTACGATCTTTGAAGTAGGATTGTTAGGATTGCTGATCATCAGCACATCGTAGGAATCATCCAGGAAGTTGATAAGTTCGTTCATATCAAGCTCGAAGTCCTTGTTTTCGGAAAGATCGAAATACTTGGCTTCGCAGCCGTAGGTGCGGAGAACCCTTTCGTACTCCATCGGACCCGGCGACAGAAGAAGCGCCTTCTTCGGCTTCAGGATAGTAGTGTAAAGCTTATACAGATCCGAAGATCCGTTGCCCATAACAATCCTGTCCAGAGTCATGTCTGTGTACTCTGCAGCGGCTTTCTTAAGTTTGTTGTAGTAAATGTCCGGGTACTTTGTTATAGAACTGAGGTTCTCGGCGATCGCTCTCCTTACTGATTCGGGGATTCCGAGAGGATTAAGGTTTGCATTATATAAAACTGTCGGATACTGCTCCAGGCGAAGGTTAGTTGAGTTCAAGGAAATGCACCTCCAAAATGAACCTTTTAAAAAAAAGTTATATCTGATATAATAAGTTGATTAATTATGTTTAAGATGGGATAACCATCGGATATATTCTACACGATAAAGTAACAAGTGTCAAAACAAAGACGCACTTAGCAGCAGAATTTTACAGAGGGAAAGCATGAAGGCCATTGTTGAACAGTATGCAAAGGGTCAGTTTATCATAGACAGACCCGAGGTTGTTATCTCAGAGAGATTTTTCAAGATCAATATTGAGGCTGGTACTGTATATTCGGGGGAGTTTACAGTAGAATCCAAAAACCAGTATCCGATTAAAGGTCTCGTATACGACAGCAGATACCTGCTCCGTTTCGAGGACCATTCCTTTGTGTCAAGAAAGTTTGCCGTAAAGTATTCTTACGATGCAACCTGTCTTGAAGCAGGTCAGAATTTCCGTGGTCATATAAATGTAATAACCGACGGAGGCGAGTTCAAACTCCCTTACGATATAAATATAGTTCAGCCTTGCGTAAAGCATCATGATGAGAGGGTTGATGACCTTTTCAAGTTTGCTGCTCTTGCGGAAAGAAGTTGGAAAGATGCTGCGCGCCTTTTTGTAAGTGATGAGTTCAGACGTACATTTATCGATAAGGATGCCCAGCTGAGACGTGTTTACGGAAGCCTCCTGGACAGCCGTTCCATCGATCAGGCTATGGAGGAATTCCTGGTTCTCGTATCCAAAAAGAGAACGGTTACACTTTCTGCATCCAAGGCCAAGGTGGATATAGAAATGCCTTCAGAGACGGAAAGCATTTCCATTGAGCTTTCAAAGAATACCTGGGGTTATACCTACTCGGATATCCGAAGTGATTCTGAATTCATTATACCTGCGAAGAAGTCCATTTCTTCCCAGGATTTTACCGCAAACAAATGTGCTCTTCGCGTTTATATATCACCGGAGCATGTTCCGGAAGGTGAGAACAGCGGAAAGCTTATCATTGAAAATATATATCAGAAGATCGAGATAGATGTTCATCTTTCCAAGCCCCAGAGGCCGAGAGACAATCAGGAGAACCGTCTGAGAGAACAGCGCTATAAGACCAACAAGGTTGCGGTTACCAGAGCATATCTTGATTTCAGAATGGACAGGATCAACCTGGCCGAGTATACAAAGAGAACCATGGAGGCTCTCGACAACCTGAATGAGCTGGAGTCCGAAGAGAATCTTTACAGACTCGGCATCATGCACATGAATATCCTGAACGGGGATTACAGCAAGGTTGAGCAGGAGTTCCTGCGTATAGAGGCCGACGTTGATAAGACTCAGATGAGCAGCGAGCAGATGTGCTACTACGAGTACCTGCGTGCGCTTATCGCAAGAGACAACGAAGTGACCGAGAAGGTTGCAAATCTGCTTAGAAAGAATTTCAGAACCGAGAAGGAGAAGATGTTCTACTTCTGGCTTCTGCTTTTTGTGGACCCTACTTATACAGAGGATAAGTCCCAGCTTTACAGAGAACTCAGTGAAATGTATTACGACGGCGAAAACAGCCCGATCATTTACTTTGAGTTCTGCAACATACTGAACGAGAACCCGATCATCCTGAAGAAACTGGGATCCTTCGAGATTACAGCAATCAAGTGGGGACTCAGACATAAGTTCATATCGGATGACGTACTTATCGAGTTTGTTAAGCTTGCCGGAAAGAACCGCGACTTCAACAAGCAGATATTCGACGTACTCCGTCAGATATACGACAAGAACGAAGAGGAGCTCCGGGGCGAGAGACTGAAGGCTCAGGTATGGTCCGCATCGACTCCTATCAAGAAGAATCAGGACGAGCTCCTGGACTTCCCGCTTAAGGAAGCCGATGATGAGGAAGAAGAGGAAGAAATCGAAGGCTTCAAGTTCGAAGGCGGAAGAACCGAAGATGACGATGACGATGAGGACGAATTCGGAGAAGAGTATCTCTACGATTCCGAATCATCGGGAATAGATAAGATACTTTTTGCCAGATCCGCAGAGTACTGGAAGAAGGATCAGGATTCCGACAACACGGCTCTTGTTGATGCGGTGGACGAGAAAATCGTTTACGAGAAGGATGAGCCGGTTAGCCCGTCGGAGGCAAGATTTGATGCGGCAGTACGTGCCGACGAAGCAGAGAAGCTGTCCCGTAAGGAAAATGAAAATCTTACGGTACTCAGTTCAATCTGCTCCATGCTTATTTCCGCAAATATGCTGGACAACAAGTATCACCGCTTCTATAAAGCAGCTATCGACAGATCTCTTAAGTTCATCGGACTTAATGAATGCTACATCAGAAGCATGAACAGAACGAGATACGACCTTATACCGTCATCCGTTCTTATGTATCTTAACTACAAGAATACACTTACAGAGGATGAGCTGGCTTACCTCTATGCAAATGTAATCTTCAACAAGTCGGAGCACATGAAGATCTATCATGAATATGCACCGACCATGGAAGACTTCATGGAGAAGATGATCATGAAGGGCAGAGTCAACGATGACCTGACAGTCATTTACGACGAGTTCCTGGAGCCTGATAATGTAAGTTCTCTGTATGCGGGAAAGCTTATCAATATCATTTTCAGAAGGAAGATCGTCTGCTCCAACAAGAAGGTTAGAGCGGTTGTTATTTCCCATGAAGAGCTGCAGGACATCCAGAGAGTTCCGCTGGTAAACGGCGAGGCTTACGTGGAGATTCTGTCGGATAACGCTTCCATAGTATTTGAGGATAACAACGGCAACAGATATGCCGGATCCATTCCTTATCATTTCGAAAGGATAGTGGATGAGAAGGCATACATGCCGATCTGTAAGGAGTACAGCCCTCGTGACTACAGAGTCCTTCTGTTCAATTACGAGAGCCTGGGCGAGTTTACTTACAGAAATGCCAAGGAGGTCAACGCCGCAAGAGATATCATCCAGTGCGAGGAGATATCCCACGACTACAAGCAGCAGGCCTGCCTCAGAATAATAGAGTATTATCATGAGAATCTTGATACAGACGTTCTGGTCAAGTACCTCAACAGACTTGATATAGAGTATCTTACACATGCAAATGCGAGAACCATCATTACATATCTCATCGATATGAACATGTTCGACAAAGCATTTCAGGCTGTTAAGCTCTATGGTTTTAACGAGCTGGATGTAAACGAGCTTTACCGCCTTGCAGACTACGGTGTTTCAGACTCGGACGGCTTCCTGAACGAAGACCTGATGTCCATATGTCTGAACCTGTATAAGACAGGTACCGTAAATAACAACATTCTCGGTTACATGACGTCCAACTTCAAGGGAAGTCTGGAAGAGCTTTCATCCCTCTTCAAGCTGGCCAAGGACAGAGTGTCCGACATGACCCCGCTTGCCGAGAACACGCTGGCACAGATGATGTTCTCCAATTCTTATCTGGAGTACATTTACGATATCTTCTCAACTTACTACGTGGGAAGAAGCAGAGGACTGGTTGTAAAGGCCTTCCTCAGACTGTCGGCGCACAATTATCTTGTTAATGATACACAGGTTCCGAACCACATTTTAGATGCGCTTTATCAGGAAATGTGGAGAGGCAACATAGACGACGAAGTATCCGCTATGGCACTGCTGCTTTACTTCAGCAGGCTTGAACGATTCAACGACAATCAGAAGAAGTGGATCACAGACAACATCGAGCGTTTCGTGGATGCAGGCAAGATCCTTCCGTTCTTCAAGAAGTTCGGAAGCTTCATCAAACTGCCTCAGGACGTATACCTTAAGACCTATCTTATCTACAAGACAGAGAATGTACGTCATGTCTTTGTTAAGTACAGTTTCGATACGGGAACAAGGAATAAGTCCAAGACCGAGAGACGACGCCTCGAGGAAGTGGTGGACGGCGTATATGTTATGGAATTCGTGATATTCCATGGCGAGCGTCTGGTTTACTCCATCGAGGACGATCCGAACGGAAATGCAAAGATCATGGAGAGCGAAGTGCTCAAGAAGAAATCCTTCAATCAGAAGAAGGTCAACAGATTCGAGCTTATCAACAGCATGCTGGTTAAGCAGGAAATGCGTGACGACAAGTCACTTCTCGAGGATCTGGATGTATACATCAATACGGTGCACCTGTTTGAGGAGAACCTGAACATACTTTAAGAAAGGAACCGGAAATGTCAGAGCTTTACTACATTGGAATGGACCTGTGCTCGGATTTTACGCAGCTGTCATATTATAACGATATCAAGCGTGAGCCGGAGTCCGTAAGCCAGTTGAATAACAAGGATACCTACCTTATGCCGAACATCCTGTTCTACAGTACCGAGTCTGAACGCTGGTACGTAGGCGGTGAGGCTTCCGAAGCAAGATTCTCGGAGGAAGGTGTTGTCGTGGACAGCATATTTGAAAACCTTGGAAATACTGAACCGCTTACGGTTGCGGACAGGGAATATACTTACGCTGACCTTTTCATAATGATGGTCAAACTTCATATCGACTCATTCCTGTACAGATACGAGTCTGCGGAGATCAAGAAGCTGGTCATCTCCGTGCCGGAGTATGATCCGCAGATATTCCACCTTCTGTCAGGATTATATAAGGAAATGGGCGTGAAGAAGAACAGGATAGAGATCACCAGCCACCTGGACAGCGGTCTCTACTATATCTTCAATCAGCCTCATGACCTGTGGAACAATTCCGTGGCACTTTACGACTACAGCGCTGACGGACTGCATTACTACAGAATAGATATGTCCAGAAACAGAAAGCCTGAGCTGGTAACGGTTCAGCATGAGGATTATTCCTCGCAGATATCTCTTTCCAGATACGGAAATGATACCTATCAGATGGACATTGATTTCAGTAAGATCGCCGAGTATGAGCTTAAGAAGGCATATATATCCTCCGTATTCCTGACGGGAGTCGGCTTCTCCAACAAATGGATGAAGAAGTCTACCAACGTTCTCTGTCAGGGAAGAAGAGTTTTCGTGGGACAGAACATTTATACCAAGGGCGCCTGCTACAGAGCGGTGGGCGGCGAGTATGCTCAGTTCTATGATGACTTTTTCGTGGAAACCAAGGAAAATGTACTCTTTGACGTGGGCATCGCCCTGGAAGAAGGAGATACCGAGTTCGTGCCTATCGTAAGAGGCGGCAGACAGTGGTATAACACATACGGAAAGATCTGCGTCATCCTGGATGATACGGATAAGATAACAATAGTTTACAAAAATCATCACACCGAAGAGGAGAAGCGTGAGACCGTAAGAATTCACGGCCTTCCGAAGAGACCGAACAAGACTACGAAGCTGAGCCTCGAAGTTGAGTTCGACGATCCGCATTCGGGAGCGGTCATCATCAAGGATCTGGGATTCGGTAAGCTCTTTCCGACAACCAACAAAATATACAGAAAGGAGTTCAGTATCTGATGTCAAAGGTAATTTTATGTTCTTCAAAAACAGCAGAGACTCCCTTCACCTTTCTGAATACAAAGGTTGAGATTTACACATACGAGGAGCTTTGCTTCTATATATTCAACAACACGGTTCTGATAAGCAAGTCGGTGCTTTCGGAGAAGCTTTTCAATTTCATCCGCGATGAGCTGGGAATGGAAGAGCTGGCCGATAAACTTACCGGTCTTATGAACAAGACGACTTATGCTCAGGACCTGCTTATAGAAATTCTGAATGCCGGAGATTATTATACTCCGGACGAGATAAAGACTTACGCCGCAGCATGGCAGAAGTACCGCAAGCTCAATCCGCAGCAGAGAGCAAAGCTTAAGGCGGACGGATATCTTGCATACAGAAGATATATCAAGGCTGCGACTCTTTATGATGAGATTCTGGACGGCACGGACGAAAGCACGGATCCGGTATTTATCGGAAATGTATGCCACAACAGAGCAGTTGCCGCAGCAAACAATCTCGACATAGAAGATGCTAAGGAATACTTCCTTAAAGCTTATGAATACAATAACAATCCTGAGTCACTGAAAGGATATTTCTATATAATTGCAACCTACGAAGATTCCGTGACTCTGAGAGAGGAAATCCGAGTCCGCGGATTGGACGAGGATTACTTTGATGATATAATGGCCGAAATCGGTGATTCGAAGGCTGACGTCCAGGAGATGACAATCTTTGCCATGCTCCAGAGAGCGGTATACAATCGTTTAAATAAGGACATGACGGATTATGATAAGAGAATGGATATCATACTTGCTGAGCTGAAGGATGAGTTCAGAGAACAGGCTATATAGCGTAAAAACGAATTCAAAATATTATATGAATATAGAGGAGAAATTAAAATGAGTAAGGAACTGGCGAAAACATACGACCCTGCGGGTATCGAAAAGAGACTGTATGATAAGTGGGTCGAGAAGGGATATTTTCATGCGGAGGTAGACAGAAGCAGAAAGCCTTTCACAATTGTTATGCCGCCTCCAAATATTACGGGACAGCTTCACATGGGTCATGCACTGGATAACACAATGCAGGATATCCTTATCAGAATGAAGAGAATGCAGGGCTACAATGCTCTGTGGCAGCCGGGTACAGACCATGCGGCTATCGCAACAGAGGTT
>CACZHN010000127.1 GCA_902780985.1 uncultured Lachnospiraceae bacterium
GATCAATAAGCCGGATGAACCTGATATTCCTGTGTCTTATATAACCGGTAAGCTTAGTGATGCCAGTGACCTGGTAACTTCAGAGCTTTCATATACGGGAGTTGTAAAGTATGAGGATGGAAATATCCCGTTCCTGACGCAGAAGGGCTTCTCTATGGTATATAATGCAGAGGTTAAGGCCGGTATAGATATATCTCAGGTAGATATTCAGGTTACTGAAGACAAGGTTATCGTAACTCTTCCTGAGGTACAGATCATGTCAGTTGATGTAGATGCTGATTCAATTGAGTTCTATGATGAGAAATCTGCACTTTTTAACTGGTCTGATAAGCAGGATGTGGTGGATGCTATAGCTGCGGCAGAAGCTGATGTAGAGGCAAATGCCGATATTGCAGAACTCAAGGCAAGAGCCAGAACACAGAGTGAGGTTATAATTACAGGAATTCTTAAGGATTCAATTGGTGAAAGAACTCTTGAGATTAAATAATCTATGTGATATACTACACCTATCAATGACTTACGAAGGGGGTTCAAGTTATGAACAATGAAGTAAAAGAAATGAACAATGAAGTAAAAGAAACAGCAGTTGAAGATGCAAAGAACGCGATTATATCAGTTGCTATCATCGTTGGTATAATTACTATCATCACAGGAATCGCAGTAGCAGTTTATAAGTATCTTACACCTGACTATCTTGACGATTTTGATGAGTTCGATGATGACTTTGATGATGACTTCTTTGAAGACGACGCTGATATCGAAGAGGATGTTAAGCCTGATACAGATATCGCTGAGGAAGCTAAGGCATAATATTTATCGTCTTTTACAAGAATTTTCTCTATAAAGAGTTATTTACGGCACCGCTTTTTGGGGTGCCGTTTTTAATTATATATTCATAATTTCCGATTTTTTTTTTAATAAGGATGTATTACAATTATGGTGATACAATACAACTTCCCGGGGGGTATAAAATGTTTAATATTCTTATTTGTGATGATGACAGAGAAATAGTTGATGCCATTGCAATCTATCTCGAGACCGAAGGCTACGGTGTTATGAAGGCGTATAACGGCCTTGAAGCACTTCAGGTTATGGAAAAGAACGAGATACATCTTCTCATTATGGATATAATGATGCCTGAGATGGATGGTATTAAAGCAACACTTAAGGTAAGAGAGAAGAGTTCGATTCCGGTTATTCTTCTTTCCGCTAAATCCGAAGATGCGGACAAGATCCTCGGACTTAATATCGGTGCGGATGATTATATAACAAAGCCGTTCTCACCGCTTGAGCTTCTTGCCAGAGTTAAGTCACAGCTTAGACGTTATACACAGTTCGGTTCTCTTGCCGATGAAGAGGGCGAGGACATCATTTCCAGCGGCGGACTTGTTATCAACGACAGTACAAAGCAGGTAAATGTAGACGGAAACGAAGTAAAACTTACACCGATCGAATACGACATACTTAAATTCCTTACTGTAAATAAGGGACGAGTTTATTCTACTTCGAAGATATATGAGTCTGTATGGAACGAAGACGCCATCGGTACCGACAACATCATCGCGGTACATATCAGACATATCAGAGAAAAGATTGAAATCAATCCGAAAGAGCCTAGATACCTTAAGGTTGTTTGGGGACAGGGCTATAAAATAGAGAAAAGGTGAATGAGTTTTGAAGGACAGCTTCTTATACAGTAAATTTGTAAAGGTTACAGTATTTTTAATAGGTTTTCTGCTTTTGGTCGGACTTGTATGTGCGGTATTATCGGCATACGGAAGATATCATTTCTTCGGAAATGATGTGGAAAACAGAAAAGTCTTTAATGAAACGGAATATGTGCAGAACATAGTTTCTGAACAGGGAACAGTACTTATAGACTATATAAATAACTTCGGAAGACTCAGAAACAGGGATTATTCCACTCTGCATATAAATCTTTATGATTACCATGATTTTACAAATAAGACGGTATATTACACAGCAGACCTTGAGAGAGATGAGAAGAGGAAGTTCTTCGATATAGCTCAGTCCATGCTCTATAATTCCACTTATGTGGATTCCGACGGACACTTCCATGATGTATATACAGAGTTTCCGTACAGTTTTTATGATTTTTTAGGTCAGAATAAGAATTACATCAGAATTACCTCATCAGAATATATAAATCTTATAAAAATGTATGCGGACAAAGTCGACAGCGTAGAAACCTACGCTGACGGCATTGTTCCGGGAATCGATACACTGCAGTATACGTATTACAGTCTGGATGACAATTCCGTTGTGCCTATAGAAGGCGAAATAAGCGGATCATCTACTGTTGTGGGAGCTACATCCACTACAGATCTCACTGATGATGCGCAGGTTATCGGTTCGGTTCTTACCATCGGAAATACCCGTTCCACAATACCGGATCTGGCTTGGTATTCAGAGTCCGAGAAGCAGTTTTTCAATGCTGCGGTAGGATATGTGGATCTGGAAGAACTTGCCACATACAAATATCTTTATATCCCGATAAAATATATAAATAATTCGAATCTTGAAAGATCCATTATAACGGCTCCGTATTTCAATTATGCGGTAGCTCCTTTTCTTGCTGCCATGACGGATGATGATATTTCCTACTTTGAAAGCTATGTATACGGAAACGTAAATCTTACGGGCGTATCTTATTGCTTTAAATCCAACGATTCAAGCCTTAAGCTGACGGGCGATCAAATGTACAGCTCGTTTGATGACGCAAGAAAGAGTATAGATAAGAGAAATAATATTATTTTCGAATATGACTCTCAGAGAAATGCCATCGAATCATATTATTATGACAGTAACGGAAAGAAGATAAACTTCAATTACTGTAATGATATTATGAAGAAGAATATAGATATGATGCCGAGTAAGACAGACTTCATATTCGGTATAGATCTTTTTAATGAGGGACAGGCCTATGATTGTACGGTGCCTTCATCTGTATACAGATTCTGCCGTATGATCCCGCAGCCTATTCCTACATTTATCATACTTCTTTTCTTCTTTATCCTTACGGCGATATTCCTGTCATCTACAACAGGTATTGTTTTTGATAAAGAGGGAAATAAGACCGTAAAGCTTGGACTCATCGATAAAGTCCCTGCAGAGATCTTCCTGGTCATATTTGTATGTACTTTATATTCGTTATTCATCATGTTCAGAGCCGGATTTATGAGCTACGGATATCTTGTTCCGCCATCAGGTACCCTGGACTATGATAAGGTATCCACGGTGGTAGCATTTTCGCTCGTCATCTTTGTGGTTTATTTCTTTATGGCTTTTATATTCCTGTCATTTGTAAGACGTATAAGAGCCGGTAAGTTTATTAAATCACTTCTTGTTGTGAAGTTATACGGTATCATGTATAAGTCCTACAGCAGGATCACGGACGGCTTCAGCGCAAGGCTTATGATGTTTATAAAGCTTTTCATTTTCCTTTCGGTAAATGTAGCGCTTATGGCGTTCCTTGTATTTAATTCCCAGGAAAGTATATTTACAAGATATATAACCATTGACGCGCTGATCATTATGGTTGCCGTAATATTTGTAATACTGCTTGATATTATCGGAATATATAAGCTCATAAAGTATACCAACCAGATAGAAGTGCTCATCGATGTCTGCAAGGATATCGAGAAGGGGGATTTTGAGGCACAGGTAAATACCGAGGATCTGACAGGAAGCTGCAGAAAGCTGGGTGAAAGCCTGAATAATCTGGGTGCCGGTCTTAACAGGGCAGTAGCGGCATCTACAAAGGATGAGAGGCTTAAAGCAGAGCTTATAACAAATGTAAGCCACGATATTAAGACGCCTCTTACATCCATTATTAACTATGTAGATCTTATGAAGAGAGAAGATGTAACCGATCCTAAGCTGAAGGAGTACATCTCTATTCTTGATGTTAAATCTCAGAGACTTAAACAGCTTACACTGGACCTTATAGAGGCTTCCAAGGTAAGTACCGGTAATATCGAACTGGAGTGCGTAAATCTTAACTTTACGGAGCTCCTGCAGCAGGCTGTTGCCGAGTTTGATGATAAGTTCTCGGAGAATAATCTTGAAGTTGTTCTTTCCTGCGAGGAGGAAACTCCGCTTATAATCTATGCAGACGGAAGAAGACTTTACAGAATCATAGAAAACCTTTTCCAGAATGCATGTAAGTATACTATTCAGGGGTCCAGAGTTTACATGAAGCTGGACGGAGATATGGATAAGGTTAATTTCTCTATAAAGAATGTCAGCCGTGAGATGCTGAATATATCCGCAGACGAACTTACTGAAAGATTTGTCCGCGGCGATAAGTCCCGTTTTACGGAAGGATCGGGACTTGGACTTTCCATTGCCAGAAACCTTACCGAACTTCAGAACGGTACATTTGAGATCACAATTGACGGTGATCTGTTTAAGGTCGACATATCATTTCCTCGTGTATTTGATTACGAAACTCCGGATGAGGAAGAGGAATATGAGGAAGAGCCGGAAGAGGTACAGGAAGAGGTTCTTATCGGCAAATCAGAGGAAACCGATAGCGCTAATGTAAACGCTTAAACTGTAAAAATATATTGTTTTAGATTATCTAATCAGATATAATTAAGAATCATGGGGTGTTATATGTATGAGGAGGTAATCATGAAGAAAAGACTTGTTACACGAAGTGATTTTGACGGCCTTGTATGTGCTATGCTTCTCAAGGAAATGGACATAATCGGGGATATTAAGTTTGTCCATCCTAAGGATGTTCAGGACGGCAAAGTTGAGTTGTCGGAAAATGATATTACGACCAATCTGCCTTTTGATAAGAGAGTTGGTCTTGCTTTTGATCATCACGAGAGTGAGCTCCTCAGAAACAAAGAAGAGGACTATCGCGGTAAGTATATAATTGAAGGCGATGCAAAGAGTGCAGCCAGAGTAGTATATAACTATTACGGCGGTGCTAAGACCTTTACAAGAGTGTCAGATGAGATCATGTGGGCTGTTGACAAGGGTGACAGCGCTGATTTTACCAAGGACGAGATACTTAATCCTACAGGATGGGTTCTTATGAACTTCCTTATGGATGCACGTACAGGACTCGGTAGATTTCATGACTTCAGAATATCCAATTACGATCTTATGATGGAACTGATCGATTATTGCGTAGATCACTCCATAGATCAGGTTCTGGAGCTTCCTGATGTTAAAGAAAGAGTAGATATGTACTTTGAGCAGCAGGAGAAGTTTGTCGAGCAGCTCAAGCGTATAACAAGAATAGAAGATAAGGTTGCTGTTATAGATCTCAGAAATGAAGAGACTATCTATACAGGCAACAGATTTATGGTTTATGCTTTATGGCCGGAAGTGGAAATATCCATTCACGTTGCCTGGGGCTTCCGTAAGCAGAATACTGCAGTTATGATCGGTAAGTCGATTATCAATAAGGTATCGAATTTTAATATCGGTGAATTATGTCTTTCATACGGTGGCGGTGGTCATGCAAATGCAGGAACATGCCAGCTTGATAACGATAAAATCGATGCGGAATTACCTGTAATTATCGATAAAATCAACAAGGGCGCATAGTTGACATAAGAGCAAAAAATTATTTACATAATTTTTTAAAAAATGTCTTGACTTTTATGATACATATGTATATAATAACCATCGTGCCTGTGAGAGAGAGGCACACTTCTGAGACAATCGGAAGGCCTATAATAATGGGGTCTTAGCTCAGCTGGGAGAGCATCTGCCTTACAAGCAGAGGGTCACAGGTTCGAGCCCTGTAGGCCCCATTAAAATGAAATGGCGGGATAGCTCAGCTGGCTAGAGCATACGGTTCATACCCGTAGTGTCGAGGGTTCAAGTCCCCCTCCCGCTACTTCGCAAGAAGTTAAAAATAATCAAAAAAACTTCTTGACAACCGGCGATGAGATGTGTATAATATGTATTCGCTGGGTTATGAGAAAACCTCTTCGGGGTGTGGCTCAGCTTGGCTAGAGTGCCTGATTTGGGATCAGGAGGTCGCAGGTTCGAATCCTGTCACCCCGACTTAGGACTTATCAAAGTTCTTTAAAAACTGCATATTGTTTTATATGCGGGTGTAGTTCAGTGGTAGAACACCAGCCTTCCAAGCTGGATATGTGGGTTCGATTCCCATCACCCGCTTTTAATATGTGTCCGTAGCTCAGCTGGATAGAGCAACGGCCTTCTAAGCCGTGGGTCGGGGGTTCGAATCCCTTCGGGCACATTTTATTATATAATTTGGTTACTGCGTTCCGGATTATATAAATATGGTGGGTATGGCGCAGTTGGCTAGCGCGCCAGATTGTGGCTCTGGAGGCCGAGGGTTCAAGTCCCTCTACCCACCCTTTTTTTATATAATGAGAAATCTGGATTTAACCGAATGCAAATTGATTTCTTGGGCTATAGCCAAGCGGTAAGGCACAGGACTTTGACTCCTGCATTCGTTGGTTCGAATCCAACTAGCCCAGTATAGCACAGAGAAGACCGCGAAGCGGGATTCATTACGGCGAAGCCGTAATTTCACCGGTGCTCGGAAATAATTTCAAATTGTTAATTTGTGCCACTAGCTCAGTCGGTAGAGCACTTGACTTTTAATCAAGTTGTCGGGGGTTCGATTCCCCCGTGGCACACTTTTTTTATTTAGAATATAAGCGGATATGGCGGAATTGGCAGACGCGCTAGATTTAGGTTCTAGTGGGAACCCCCGTGCAGGTTCAACTCCTGTTATCCGCACACGATTTGAAAGGTCATCTACTTTTGCAGATGACCTTTTTCTATTAATGAATAAAGATATATGGTATATTAATAACCGGGCTGATATCATACATAAATAATCATAAATTAATTCTGGGAGAACTTGAGTCAATGATCATATGGTTTTTTGTCTCTGTTCCTTCTCTTGTAGTAGCAGTAATTCATTTTATAGTCTTTTGTATTCATAAGAGCAGAAAGTAAAGTAATGGAAAGATTAAAGGGTAAAATTGCAATTGTAACAGGTGCGAATTCAGGCATGGGTATGGCAACCACAGAAGCCCTTAGCGATGAGGGCGCAACAGTGATCATGCTTTGCCGTAACGGGGAAAGAGGTAAGGAGGCTGTAGCGAAGCTGACAGAGAATCGCAGCCGTGATCTTGATCTGATCCTTTGTGATCTGGGAGATTACGAATCTATCAGAAACTTCGTAAAAACGGTGAAAGAAAAGTACGACCATATAGACGTATTGGTAAATAACGCCGGATTTATATCTCTGGACAGACAGGAGACGAAAGAAGGTCTGGAGAGACAGTTCGGAATAAATCATATAGGGCATTTTCTGCTGACTACAGAACTGGTTGATATTATGCCAAGAGGTTCAAGAATAGTAAATGTGGCTTCCGGAGCTCATAAAACCGGAAGAATACATTTTAACGATATTAATCTGCATAAGAGATTCAACGTTATTAAGGCCTATTCCCAGAGCAAGCTTGCGAATGTTCTCTTTACCAGAGAACTGGCCCGCAGACTTAAGAAAAGGGGCATAACGGTTAATTGCTGCCATCCGGGCGCTGTTGCCACCAATATAGGTATCGACAGGGATACGGGATTCGGAAAAACTATTACGGGTCTGTTGAAGCCTTTCTTCCTGACTCCGAGACAAGGTGCGGATACAGCAATCTTTCTTGCTGCTGATGATGCGGTAAAGGATATAACGGGCGAATACTTCTATAGGCGTATGATAGCTCGTTCATCGAGACGTTCCAAGGATATGAGACTTGCGAGACGACTGTATAAATTCAGTGAGCAGCTGATTAATAGTTGAAGGGGGATAAAATGTCTGATTTTACAGTTGATGAAATTGGTCCGGAAACAGGAAAGAATAAGCTGTTATGGATGATTGGTGAAATTGGAGAGGTAATCGACATTGTAAAAAAGAACGGTGGAACTCAAGCTTGTACTGAGCCTGAACTTAGAACTCATCTTATTGAGGAAATGGCAGATATCTTGATGTATTACAATGATGTTTTGCTTTGCTATGGTATTACTTCCGATGAACTTAAAGAAACTTACAAAGAGAAGTTTGAAACAAACATGAAGCGTTGGGATGATGCTTGTTGCCGGATGCGGAAACAGTTCTAAGGCCGATACGGTAGTAAATACGTATGATGTAACATCCGAGGATCAAATTGAAGAATGCTTTAAGAGGGAGACAGAATGAGCGACAGCGAGATTATAGAAAGAGTTAAAGAGTATTGGAATGAAACATCGGATTCCGAGTGGTACAGCTCACTCAGAACCGAAGATAAGATAAAATATCTTAAAGAGAAACCGGAGTCGGCATTTCATCCGGCAGTATATGAACTGATACGTAAATACCTTCCGGATCTGAAAGGACGTCGTATATTACTTCCGTCCAGCGGAGATAATCATGCGGCATTTGCATTTGCCATGATGGGAGCTGATGTAACATCGGCCGACATAAGCGAAAGACAGCTTCAGAATGCTTCTGTAATTGCCGAAAAGCTGGGGCTTAATATTGAATTCGTATGTGATGATACCATGAAACTGAGTCATATTCATGACAGCGAGTATGATATGGTATATACTTCAAACGGTACGCTTTCATGGATCAGTGATATTGATAACATGTACAGAAATATACAACGAGTATTAAAATCAGGCGGTTATTCGGTTATGTACGATATGCATCCGTTTAATCGTCCGTTTACAGGTGAGGCCGGGAAGGAGCCTCAGATTGTAAAATCTTACCATGATGTTTTTCCTGATCTGCATTGGAGAATACAGGACCTTATTAATTCAGAGATCAATGCGGGACTGAGTATCTGCGAAATAGCAGAACTTCCGGCTGTAGACGAGTCGTTTTGGTTTACTTATGCCGAGCTTCAGAATAAGAAAGCTGAAGAACTTGAAGGAATAAACGACTGGAAAAAGAATCCGATGGCAGCACTGCCGGCATGGATAACACTTATCGCAAAGAAAGGATACCAACATTGAAAAAATTACTTATTTCCGCTGTTATAGTCTTTTCTGTATTTTTTTTAATCATATGTGTAAGTGAGTTTTTTAAATATGACAGCGGATTGGAAAAGACTTTCAGATCACCTTCCGGAGATAAAGAAGTTACAGTAAAACAGGATTATGTCAGCCGTCCTGATGTGTATTATAAAGATGAATGTATATTCGAATATCAAAGAAGCGGTTTTAACGAATCTGTAGGCTGGGATGTACAGTGGATATCCGATGATGAGATATTACTTTATGTAGCTTCACCTGCAAAGGACAAATACGCGGATGAGAAATACACAATTGAGATACCGAAAAATTAATCGAAATAAAGAGTTTTATAGAGGAGACAGAAGTGATATTATAAAAAATGATTGAAAAAGCCGGGGCATAAGTTTATAATGTGCCATGGTAAAGCACTGAAGTGCTTATAAAACGGGGAGCTTGTGTGACAGGCTGAGAACAGAATTATATTCTGGACCCTTTAAACCTGATTTGGATAATGCCAACGAAGGGATATAGTATTGCTGATAAGTCAATCTGAGAATTAAGGCAGATATATCGTCGTAGGTATATCTGCTTTTTTGTTTTTTGAAAGGAGAAATAAGATGTTAGGTGAATGTTTGGAAAATGTACGTAAGACAGTGCCGCTTGTACACAATATCACTAACTATGTAACCGTAAATGATGTGGCAAATGTACTTCTTGCCTGCGGTGGAAGTCCGATAATGTCGGATGAGCCTGAAGATGTGGAAGATATCACATCAATCTGCGGAGGTCTTAATATAAATATCGGAACTCTTAATCAGAACAGTATTAAGGGAATGTTCCGTGCAGGAAAGAAGGCAGCAGAATTAAATCACAAGATCCTTCTGGATCCTGTAGGAGCAGGTGCATCGGCCCTTCGTACTGATACAGCCGTTAAGCTTATGGAAGAGATCAAATTCACTGTTATAAGAGGAAATATATCCGAGATTAAAACTCTGGCTCTCGGCAGCGGTACAACCAAAGGAGTAGACGCAGACGTAGCGGATGCGGTAACGGAAGAGACTCTGGATTCTGCCGTTGCATTTGTTAAGAGTTTTGCCAAGGAAACAGGCGCAATAGTAGCTATAACAGGTGCTATCGATCTGGTAAGTGACAGTGAGAGATGTTTCGTTATCAGAAACGGACGTCCTGAGATGGGTAAGATCACTGGTACCGGTTGTCAGCTTTCGGGAATGATGACTGCATTTCTTGTAGCTAATCCGGATAATCTTCTTGAAGGCGCCGCTGCTGCTGTATGTACTATGGGACTTGCAGGCGAGATCGGCTGGAATAATATGAAGCCGGAAGACGGTAATTCCACATACAGAAACAGAATTATCGATGCAATCTACAACATGGATAAAGAAACACTTGATAAGGGGGCAAAATATGAACTGCGATAAGAAGGATCTGCTGCTTTATGCGGTCACAGACCGTCATTGGCTGAACGGAAGAACATTATACGAAGTAGTTAAAGAAAGTCTTGATGGAGGAGCAACATTTTTACAGCTCCGTGAAAAGACTCTGGATGAAGAGACTTTCCTCCAGGAGGCTAAGGAACTTCAGAAGCTTTGCAAGGAATATAAAGTTCCTTTCGTAATTAACGATAACGTGGATATAGCACTGGAAATGGATGCGGACGGTGTGCATGTAGGTCAGAGCGATATGGAAGCAGGAGATGTGCGTGCCAAGCTTGGACCGGATAAGATCATCGGTGTATCTGCAGGTACGGTTGAGGAAGCTATTCTGGCTGAGAAGCGCGGAGCTGACTATCTGGGAGTCGGAGCCGTATTCCCTACCGGTTCCAAGGATGATGCTGTAGAAGTCCCTCATGAGACCCTTAAGGCTATCTGTGAGGCTGTTTCAATCCCTGTTATAGCTATAGGCGGAATTACACAGGAAAATGTATCCGAACTTGCCGGAAGCGGAATCTGCGGCATAGCAGTTATAAGTGCTATTTATGCCCAGAAAGATATCAAGAAAGCGACAGAACTTCTTAAGGAAGCAACAGCTGAAATGGTGGGCTGAAAACGTAAGTAAGCTGTTTAACTTTCGTTAATTATTTGTTAAAATGTTCCTATAATGTATTGTTATAACATAGTGCGTATTAATGGGGTGATTGCAATATGTTTGGGAAGCATTTTAATCTAAACGAAGAGACCATGCATATAGTCGAAGAGATCGGTCGACATATGCCGGGTGGGTTTTTTATTTACAAAGCAGAGGCTCCCGAGGAGCTTCTGTATGTAAATAATACAGTGATAAAAATGTTCGGATGTGATGATCTCGAAGATTTCAAAAAGCTTACGGGATATACGTTTAAGGGTATGCTTCATCCGGATGATTATAAATCGGTTTCCGCATCTGTCATGGATCAGATAAGGAAAAGCGATGAAAAACTTGATTATGTTGAATACAGAATAATCCGTAAAGACGGTGAAGTACGCTGGGTGGATGATTACGGTCACTATACCGAAACAGAATTCTACGGCGGAATTTACTATGTCTTTATTTCCGATATAACCGAAAAACACGAAAAGGCAGAACGTGACAGCGAAGAGAATATCCGACAGGATAAGATGATCACGGCTCTGGCATCTGATTACAGAAGTGTATACCATGTGGATCTTGATAAGGATGATGCGGTCTGTTACCGCACGGATAAATCAGATCCGGATCAGACACAGCGAGGAATACATTTCCCTTTCTATGAGCATTTCACAAAATACGCAGAAGATTTTATAGATGAAAAATACCGGGATGGATTCTTGAAGTTCATCGAAGCGGATAATATACGAAAAGGCCTGGCTGATAACCTGATAATAACATATCGTTATCTGGTTCATCATAACGGGCTTGATTATTATGAAATGATACGTATGGCAGGTGTACGGCATGCGGCCGACAGAGAAGATCATATCGTACATGCCATTGGACTGGGATTTACGAATATAGACGCAGAGGTTCGTGAATCAATGGCGAATAATCAGGCACTGAAAGAAGCCCTGGCTGCCGCTGAGCAGGCCAATAAAGCTAAGACTGCATTTCTTTCCAGTATGAGCCATGAGATCCGAACTCCGATGAATGCCATAATAGGTCTGGACAGTCTGGCTCTCAGAAAGGAGAACCTTGACGATGATACCAGAGAATATCTGGAAAAGATCGGTGACAGTGCAAAGCACCTTCTGGGACTGATCAACGACATTCTCGATATGAGCAGGATCGAATCCGGAAGAATGGTACTCAGGAAGGAAGAATTCTCTTTCCGCTCCATGCTTGAGCAGATAAATGTAATGGTCATGACTCAGTGCAGGGACAAAGGCCTTAAATACGAATGCAGGATGATAGGCGGCGTCGCCGATTATTATATCGGGGACGATATGAAACTGAAGCAGGTTCTGCTCAATATACTGAGCAATGCCATCAAATTCACCAATTCACCGGGAAGCGTAACCCTTACGGTAGAACGTACAGCGGTATTTGAAAACCAGTCGACTATTAAGTTCTCGATAAAGGATACGGGAATCGGAATGGAGAAGTCCTTCATTCCTAAGGTATTTGATACCTTTATGCAGGAGGACAGCGGCAGGAATAACAAATACGGAAGCACAGGCCTCGGAATGGCCATAACGAAGAATATCGTAGAGATCATGAACGGATCGATATCCGTTGAATCCGAAAAGGGTGTCGGTACGGAATTTACGGTATATATAACTCTCAGAAACTGCGAACACGAATGTTCGGATGACTATATCATCAATGCAAAAGATATGAGGGTCCTTGTGGTGGATGATGAGGAGATAGCGGCGGAACACGCAAGGATAGTTCTGGATGAGGCGGGTATAAAATCGGATACCTGTCTGTCGGGCGAAGAAGCACTCCATATGCTTGAAGTAGCCCATACAAAACAGGAGCCTTACAATCTGGTACTTCTTGACTGGCGGATGCCTGATATGGACGGACTGGAAGTCGCAAGAGAGATAAGAAAGCTTTACAGCAACGAGACCACGATAATAATCCTTACATCCTTTAACTGGGATGAGATCATGGACGAAGCTCTTCACATTGGAGTGGACAGCTTCCTGGCAAAACCGCTTTTCGCATCAAATGTTATAAGTGAATTCGAGCGAATAGCCAGAAAGAACAATATGTCCATCTTTAAGGAAAAACAAAGAGCGGACCTTAACGGTAAAAAGATTCTTCTTGCAGAAGATATGATCATAAATGCTGAGATCATGAAAGAACTTCTCGGACTTAAAGGTGCTGTGATAGATCACGCCGAGAACGGAAAGATAGTATATGAGAAGTTTAAAAACAGTGTGCCGGGATATTACGACGCGATCCTTATGGATGTCAGAATGCCGGAAATGGACGGTCTGGAAGCAACCACAGCCATAAGGAATCTGGATAGAAAAGATGCGGAGACTATACCGATAATCGCCATGACCGCAAATGCATTTGATGAAGATGTTCAAAGATCTCTTCAGGTGGGAATGGATGCACATCTTTCCAAACCGGTGGATACGGACAGGCTTTATCAGACACTGGAAGAACTGATATGGGAAGCTGAAAACAATTAGAAAAAGAAATTAAATCGATTAATAAGGGTGATTTATGGAGAAATTCGGAAAGATTAACGGATTTAAAAGAAAAGTTCTTATTGTTGATGATGAGAT
>CACZHN010000128.1 GCA_902780985.1 uncultured Lachnospiraceae bacterium
GCTATACCCATTATGGATCCCTGGGAGAAATCAAGACCTCCCATGGTCATAATGAAGAAAACTCCTGTTGCAGATATAAGTACAACATAGACCTGATTCAGGATCAGCTTTCTGCTGTTCCACATACTGCCCTTTGTAAGAATATTGAAGATGATGCACACCGCTATAAGACCGATGATCGGAAGTGCGGAGCGAATCGTCTTTTTCAGAGACTGTTTTTTAAGTGCACCGGTAATGCCCATTACACTTTTCTTATTACCCGCCATGATCACACCTCCTTAAACCATCTTAGCGATGAGACTGCTCTCATCCATATCGCGGCTGCGCGGAAGCTCACCGTTTATTCTGCCGTCTTTCATAATAATGATCCTGTCACACATACCGATGAGCTCCATAAGCTCTTCGGAGATCATGATTATTGATTTTCCGGCTTTTCTCATTTTGTCCATCAATTGATATATATCCTGCTTAACCTTGATGTCTATACCTCTTGTAGGACTGTCCAACACGAGTATATCCGAGTCTTTTCCTATCCATCTGGCCAGAACAACCTTCTGCTTGTTACCACCTGACAGCGTCGATACGAACTGATCTACGCTCTGCATTTTCGTGGACATCTGCTTTGCATATTCGTGAGAAAATGCTTTCATCTTCTTGTCACTGAGCATTTTAAATCCGTTTGCCAGGTTATCAAGCGACGGAAGACATATGTTATCGCCTATACTCTGATTCATGATAAGAGACTCGTTGTCTCTGTCCTTGGATGTATAAGCTATAGAATGCTTTATGGCTGTCGGGATATTCTTGATCTCGGTACCGTCCGCCAGCGTTACACTACCCTGTCTGTCGAAGGAAGCACCGAAACATGCTTTACCTATCTCATGCATTCCCGATTCGGAAAGCCCGCCGAAGCCCAGAATCTCGCCTTTATGAAGTTCAAAACTGATGTTTGATATGAGCCCCGGAACGGTGACATTCTTTACGCTCAGAACAACCTTGTTTGATACTTCCTCATCATAGTCAGCACGGTAATAGTCGCCCGTAACTTCTCGACCGACCATCAGCTTCTTCAGGCTTTCCTCATCCATATCAGAACTCTTAACAGTATCAATGTAAACACCGTCACGAAGAACGGTTATCGTATCAGAAAGCCTGAGTACTTCAGGAAGATCGTGGGAAATGAATATAATGGTATTTCCCTCTTTTCTGATACGTTCCATATGTTTATACAGCTCTTCACGGCCTTCCTGTGAAAGGGCTGTTGTGGTCTCGTCGATAACCACGATCTTCGGATCGAAGTATGTGGCTTTTACGATCTCCACCAGTTTTCTGTCCTCGAAATTGTAATTCTCGATCATTTCCGAAGGCTTAATTCTGTCGAATCCGTACTTCTTCAGTATCTCCGAAGCACGTTTATTCATAGCTGTTGTATTTTTAATTCCGCATTTAACGAACTGATCCTCATGTCCCAGGAAAATGTTCTCTGCAACAGTAAGTCCGTCGAGAGTTCCCAGTTCCTGTACGATGATGGATATACCTTCGTTGTTGGCTTCTACCTGGTTTTCCGGATTTACTTCTTTTCCGTCCAGTGTAAATGTACCGCTGTCCTTCTGGTATATACCGGTGAGACAGTTCGTGAGGGTGGACTTGCCCGAACCGTTCTCACCGATAAGCGCATGGATTTCACCCTTATTAATGTTGAAGGATACATCCTGCAGGGCCCTTGTTATTCCGAAGGATTTACTGATGTTCTGTACCTGTAATCTAATCTCACTCATGGTAAATCCTCCTTTCTATTTAACTATCTCGCCTTTAGCGACCTTGGTTGTAAGTGTTACGATTATGAGCAGCGCAAATCCTGTGATAACATCCTGGATCGCTGTCGGTGCACCAAGTGCGATAAAGCCGAAGAATATAATATTGATAACAAACTCGCCGATAATGATAGCCGGAAGCGGCATACCGTATTTCTTAAATGCAAGACCGAAGAAACATCCCATGGTAGGAACGAAGTTACGGCTCATGGATGCCATACCTGTAACAGCAACCATTGAAGAACCGTAGCTGATTGTCAGAACGGCCATGATTCCCAGGAAGGCTCCGCTGATGACAAACACCAGCACCTTATAGAAATTAACGTTAATACCCATGTTCTTCGCAACGAACTCATTACTTCCTATTGCGTATGTATAAGTGCCTACCTTTGTGTAATTAAGTAAAATATAAGCAACCGCAAATGCGATAACTGCCAGGATCAGATTGCCGGGCATCTGTCCGAATGCTCTGAGATCAGACGGAAGTGTCTGCTCTACACCACCCGCAATATAGTTGGCTACCGACTCGTAAATAAGTGCAAGTCCGGTAGTAACGATCATTGAAGGGATCCTAAGCTTCGCATAGAATAATCCATTTAATAAACCAACAAGAGCACCTGTAAAGATTGCTCCTACGATAAGTCCCGCATACCCAAGTCCGAAACGATTTGCAAAAACACATCCGACTATAGCTGAAAGCATAATGTTGGCACCGATTGAGAAATCAAACATTCCCATTACCATTACAAAGTAGAAACCTACGGCACCTACCGACGCCAGCAGTGATGCTTCAAAGTAGCTCAGCATATTTTTAGCTGAACCGAAATTATTTGGGGTTATGATCTTAAAGATTCCCCAGGAAAGAATAACCAGTAAGATCAGCAGCAGGTAGCCCTTCACTTGTCCGGAAAGCTTCTTTCCTACTGTTTCACTTGATTTATTCATAAAAATTCACCTCTTTTTTGCAGAAAATGAGCCGGTACCGCCGTGCGATACCGGCTGCTTTGAAGGATTTCTAAAAATTTATCTTAACACTGCATGCCGTGCTACTTACTCGACCTCGAAGCCGCATCCTCTATCGAAAGTGAAGCTGCCTTCTGCTTAAGTCCTTCCATATCAAGCTTTGACATTTCAACAAGTTCTTCATCTGTATATGGAAGCTGTTCTACGAAATACTTCTCGTAATCAGCATAATCTTCAGGTGATGATACATAGAGGTAAGGGAAGTTGATGTCTTCAAACTTTCCTGCAAGGCCTGTGTAGTTACCCTTGATTGCATTATAAACTGCCATGAATGCGAAGAGCGGGTCACAGTAATGTCCTCCGGACTCGCCGGCCATTGATCCGTTAGCAAGTCTGTCCCCAAGATCAGGGAGGAAGTCGGTAGATACGATATCAATAGAATCTGTCTTGCCTGCACGTTCAACTGCTGCGATTGCGCCCTGAAGAGGATCTCCGCCTCCGCCTGCAGGGATAATGGCATCAAGGTCAGGATTTGCACTCATAAGTGCTTCTGCTGCCTTAGAACCACCTTCGGATGAAGTTCCTGCATACTGTGGCTCAGAAAGTACTGCCGGATCATCCGGATGTGCACTGTTCCACTTTTCAACGCCTGCCTTATAACCTTCCCATCTTCCGAGCCATGTAGCATCACCCTGCTCCCAGCCGATCAGACCGATGTTTCTGTCGCCCTTATCAAGTAAGATCTGAACAAGCTTCTCGCCGTTCTCCGGCTCGTTTTCATGAACTGCTCCGACGAAATACTCGGAATCAGTTGCTGCCTTATATATATCTGAACTGTTCTCCTCGCTGATAATACGGAAGAACTGTGCAAGATATACTCCGTTGTCATTACATGTCTTGATAGCCGAAGCCATCTCTGTATCTGAAGAATTACAAATGATGATTCCCTGACATCCTGCTGCACAAAGCTGCTCAACGGATGCGGTAACTTTCTCTGATACATGTCCCTGGTCAACATACTGGATCTGAACTCCGAGAGCCTCAGCAGCCTCATCCAGAACCATCTTACACTGTGAACCGAGAACGTCTGTTGAACTCCAGATTGAAACACCGATCTTGATGTCGCCGTTTGCAGGAGCGTCTGCTTTTGTATCAGCCGGTGCCGATGTCTCAGCAGCCTGTGTCGATCCGCCTGCATTTCCGGAATTACCTGATCCTGTATCTCCACAACCTGTAAGTGTTGAGCCGACCATCATCGCACTCAGCAAAACACTTATAAGCTTTCTCTTCTTCATATATTCAATACCTCCTAATAGTAAACCTCTTTGATGTACATTACGTTCTAAGTTTCTTCGCGAATACTCCCCATTTCCTGATGTCATTATAATATAGCTATTACTTACAAAAAAACATGTAAATATTTCGGCGGATTGGTAATATTTTATATTTTCGCAAAAAAAGACCGCATATTAATACAGATTATCTGTTCTATGCGGTCTGAGCATTCTTAATATTCTTTTCGATACTTACTCGGTGATATTCCCTCTACTTTCTTGAATACCTTCGTGAAGTAGAAGTAATCGTTATAGCCGACAATTTCGGATATCTCCTGGATAGACAAACTGTCGTCCCTGAGAAGTTCCTTTGCACGCTGTATCCTGAGTGATGCTATATAATCCGAAAAATTAACCTGCAGATTCTCTTTTATCATCTTGCTTAAATGTCCCATACTGATGTTGTACTTTGCCGACAGGGACGTAAGCGATATATCTTCCATGTAGTGATCTCTTATATCGGTGATCACATTATCTATCATTCTGTCCGATACCACAGGGACTCTGTCCTCTTCCGGGTCCCCGTTCCGCTCATTTATAATGGCGGTCATGACACGGGACAGCTCCTCTTCTTTAATTGGCTTTAGCAGATAATCAAATGCATGGTGATGTATGGCTTCGCGGGCGTATTCAAACTCCGCATAACCGGATATTATGACCACCTTTGATTCAGGGGACACCTCCGGTATAGTCTGGAGAAGTTCCAGTCCCGAAAGTCCCGGCATTCTGATATCCGCAAATATCACATCCGGTTTAAAATGCGCTATCTCCTCTTTTGCGGTAAGCCCGTTATTGGCAGTGCCCACCACATATGCATTTACATTTATTCTATCCAGAAGCTTTTTCAGTCCGAGAATGATCCAGACTTCATCATCTGCTATATAAACATTCAGCATATTACTTAGACTCCCTTATATGATCCGGTACAGACAGTCTTATCACCGTACCCTTGCCGACTTCGCTGTCGACCGTCATGGTATAGTCTTCTTCATAGAAAAGACGAAGACGCTGTACTACATTGCTCAAACCTACTCCCCTGTTCTCTGTCGGATTTTTAATATCCTCACGGAGATTCTCAAGAGTTTCGGCATCCATACCGGTTCCGTCATCTTCGACGGTTATCTCAAGCCTGTCTCCCACGCTTTCTATATTTACTTCCACATATCCCGGTTCCATCTTGCCTTCAAGGCCGTGGAATACGGAATTTTCAACCAGCGGCTGGAGAAGGAACCTTATAACAGGCGTATCCATAACCGCTTCATCAATATTTGTATCTATCATGATCTTTCCCATAAAACGGTACTCGATAATTCTCGCATACTTTTCGATGTAAGAAACCTCGTCTCTTACGGTAACTATATTGCTTCCCTTAACCGCATATCTGAAGATATCGGAAAGACACATGGCCATTTCCGCTATGCTGTCCTCATCCTTGATAAGCGCCATATCCCTCATACATGAAAGGGTATTATAAAGGAAATGCGGGTTTATCTGGTTTCTGTAGGCCAGGATCTCCATCTTCTGCTGGGAAAGCTTTGTTTCGTAAAGACGTATCTTACTTTCCTTTATCTCTTTGATCATACGCTGGTTCTCATCCAGCATGTTGTCAAGGCTGGCCGCAACGGTACCGATCTCATCGGTTCTGTTCAGATTAAGTCTTCTGTCGGGATGACTGATGGACTTAACGATAAATCTGTCCAGCATATGGATAGGACGGGCCATCTGATAATACGAGAAGAAAATAATGATGGAAAGAAGCACCGACGAAAGCACTGCCGCCAGAATGATCAGGTTACGGATGACTACATTTCCGGATGCACTTCCGGAAACGGAAACCGCAACTGCAATCCTTATACCGTTCTGCCAGTTACCTTCACGGTACACATAGTCATCATCCGCTTTCAGATCCGCCATGGTAGTTCCTTCCGGTACATTTCCGAAGGCGTGAAATGAAAGGTCCAGATTATTGGAATCACTGAGAAGCATTGCAGAAATGCTGTCATTCAGAATGTTATGCAGCGATCCGTCTATCTTCCAATGTTCCACTATAAATACGCACATTCCCAGCTGCTGGGAATTCACGCCGGTCTCACTGTATATCGGATAATAAAATCCGTAGTAAAAGTCATCTTTATCGGTGAAGTACCGATCCGCATTAAGATCTTCTTCCTGTCTCAGATATATCTGTTTTTCGGGAAGCTCTACCTGCTTTCCGAGGGTCACCACCTGATTCATGTCATTATCGAATATCAAAGCCGATACGATCTCGCGGTCTTTAAGCACAATCTGCGAGAAGTAGGAAGAAAGCTGTGCTTCCTGCACCTCTTTTCTTATACCTGTCAGCCCTTCGCTGTTTCCGTTCACATGATCCATTACAAGGAAACGACACAGTGCTTCGGCATTGTATCTGAGGCTCTCTTCGTAAAGACTAAGCTCGTTGTCGGCCTGCTTTAAGAGGCTTTCGGCAAGGGTCTCGGCATAGTTACGTGTCGTCTGTTTAACGTAAAAGTAAGACATGGAAAGCGTAACAGCCAGGACTATAAGAACCGCAAATACGATGCAGATAAGCTGCATGATGACACTATTTCGAATCTTCTGAATCATCTTTTTCCTCTTCTGCTGTCTCGGTCTTATGATTGATTATATATACGTAGAATATGATCGTAAGTATCAAAGTACACATATCGATGCCGTACTTTGATGTCAGGTCAAACATTTTCTTTCTGCCCACTCTGCCCTCAACAACCTCGGACTTCATGGAAAGAAGGATCCTGTCTATATTAATTGATTCAACCGAATCATCAAAATCAAAGATCATGTAATTCTTTTCATTTATCTCGGACATATAGAGGCACAGGATTATCTTTACGAACTCAATCCTCTGCTCAAATGAAGGGTCTTTTGAATACCTTATATCACGAGCTTTCTCGTAATACTCTCTGGCTCTCGGCACCGGCTTATGGGGCTCCCCCTTCTTAACACGGACCTCTCTCGCAACTCTCTTTCCGGCAAGATTCTTCATGCCCGACATATATTTCTGAAGGATGACATTTATGCTGTCTCCTGTTTTAAGCTCGACCTTTTCCAAGTAGTCGCAGAGCTTTTCCATAAATACAGCTCTGTCAAATGACTCCGGATCAACATAAGAAAAATCCAGATAATCGCCGACA
>CACZHN010000129.1 GCA_902780985.1 uncultured Lachnospiraceae bacterium
AGGCTGTAGCTGTTCAGCCAGTTGATAGCAGGGAAATGTCTCTGATATGCAAGCTGTGCATCCAGTGACCAGAACACCTTAACGATACGAAGTGTTGCCTGTGATACAGGCTCGGAAATATCACCACCCGGAGGAGATACGGCTCCGATAGCCGAAAGTGCACCCTCTCTGTCATCGCTTCCGAGACATACTACGTGTCCTGCTCTTTCGTAGAACTGAGCAAGACGGGAAGCAAGGTATGCAGGATAACCTTCCTCACCCGGCATTTCCTCGAGACGTCCTGACATCTCACGAAGGGCCTCTGCCCATCTTGATGTTGAGTCAGCCATGAGGGCTACGGAGTAACCCATGTCTCTGAAGTACTCTGCAAGTGTGATACCCGTGTAAATTGATGCCTCACGGGCAGCAACAGGCATATCCGATGTATTTGCGATAAGGATAGTTCTCTTCATGAGAGACTCGCCTGTCTTCGGATCCTTGAGTTCAGGGAACTCGTTAAGAACGTCGGTCATCTCGTTTCCACGCTCTCCGCATCCGATATATACAACTATGTCGGCATCAGCCCACTTTGCAAGCTGATGCTGGATTACTGTCTTACCTGAACCGAAAGGTCCCGGAACGGCAGCAACACCACCCTTTGCGATAGGGAAGAATGTATCTACAACTCTCTGTCCTGTTACAAGCGGCATCTTCGGAGGAAGCTTCTTCTGATAAGGTCTTCCCTTACGAACCGGCCACTTCTGCATAAGTGTAAGATTCTTATCTCCTGATTCTGTCTCAACGACAGCTACGGTCTCTTCTACTGTGTAAGAACCGCCGGAAATGCTCTTGATAGTACCTTCGATTCCGTAAGGAACCATGATCTTCTGTGTTACAACTGATGTTTCTTCAACAGTACCGATAATATCTCCCGCTACAACCTTGTCGCCTACTGCAGCTGTTGCTACGAAATCCCACTTAGCCTCACGGTCAAGTGAAGGAACTTCAACACCTCTGTCGAGGAGGTTGCTGCCTGTAGCCTCAAGAATCTTTGTAAGAGGTCTCTGAATACCGTCGTATATGGAACCCATAAGTCCCGGTCCGAGTTCTACAGAAAGAGGAACGTCCATTGATTCAACCGGTTCGCCCGGTCCGAGACCTGAGGTCTCTTCGTAAACCTGGATGGATGCCTCATCTCCGTGCATCTCGATGATCTCACCGATAAGTCTCTTATCACTAACACGCACAACGTCGAACATGTCCGCATTTCTCATGCCTGTTGCGATAACGAGAGGTCCTGCGACCTTTTTAATCTTTCCAATTACTCCCATGGAAAGTATCTCCTTTCCTTACTATTTACTGAATAGGATATCCGAACCTACAGCCTGCTCAACCGACTTGCGAACGGAAAGAATTCCTTCGCCCGTGTTACCCTTAACACCCGGTATAAGTATAATTGCAGGTGACATCATACTCTTATATTCATCAATCTTATCCGACATCATTCTCGCCAGCTCTTCGGTTACGTAGATGATACCGTAGCCGCTGTTAACAAGGGTAGAAAGCCTCTTCTTTGCTGTTTCGAGGTTATCCACCGGAAATGTACTCAGCCCGAGAGCCGCAAAGCCGTAAATGCTGTCGTAATCGCCCATTACTGCTATCTTATCCATACATTTTCCTTACCCTTTCCGATATAGTCTGATCCGGAAATCCGTTTGCCTTAGCGGTAAGGATTATCCTGACCATCTGTATCTCATTCTGACGAGCAAGATAATATGCAACTATAGGTCCTATGGACTGAATGTTATTCTTCTGATCCATGATACCCTTTATCATGACGTCGTCACACCATTTCTCAAATTCTGAAAAGGACTTGTTAATGGCTTCCGCTGCTTCCGCATACTTTGTCTTGGAAAGGAATCCCAGAAGTTCGTCCTTTCCCGCTGCCGCTGCTTTCGCAAGCTGCTTTACATCAAATGCTCTGCATGGGCTGAGGGCCTCAAGTATGAAATCATAGGACTTCTTTGTAAGGCATCCTCTTACGGCAACCTTTATATCTGCCGTAGCTACCTTAGACTCCGCATAGTTCATGAGGAAGCTGTCTTTCGACTTAGCTGCCTGACTGATCATTGCATCCAGACATGCCTTATCCACTACGGAATCGCATCTCTGTCCGTCTCTTGCCGTAAGCATAACATCCTTAGCGGTCTCAGCCGCTTTCTTCATGTATTCCGGAAGCTGTTCAAAATCATTGTCCCTGATCAGGTTTTTCAGTTTTTCACCGTCAAATCTGCTGCTCTTGTAAAATGCTTTCGGATCTTCAACATCCGTACATACCTGCTTCACCGCTGTTTTCAGGTTATGAAAATATTGGCGGAACATAAGTATATCGATTATATCCTCACTGACTCCCAGCTCGCTCAGAACATCGCTTGTTCTGGCTTCCTCTATACTGAGGAGCTGTTCGGCATCCTTCGTATCATGTGTCCCCCATCCTCTTTCGGTGAGATAGGTTATCACGGCACTCTCGGAAGGAAGCCCTGAGATAGTCTGAATATCCGAATCCTTCAGCAGACTCTTTTCTTTTGTGCGAATACACGCAACTGCATAAATATAATCTGCGTCCTTCATCTTTTCCTCTGTATCTTCAATTCAATATTCAGGTTAGCCCCAGATAATGGAATTGACTATATCCTGTAATCTGTCATGGTTTTCTTCAAACAGTGCCTTAAATGTATAATTCTCTTCAATCTGTCCGTATTTAAGTATAAAACCGCTCTTTATCTCCGGTAATGAACCGGCTACCTTTATGGTTCCTCCCTTGCCTGCAGCGATCTTTCCGGCAGCAGCCTCAAAATCAGCAGGAATCCTTGCTAAATCGGAAGGGGAAAGGAACAGGCTTCCCTCACCTTTACCGGCAGCTTTCTCGATGAGCTTAAGGAGCATATCGAAATACTCCTTCGGCTCAGCCTTTTCCATAGCTGTCAGCGCATCGGTAAGAGTTGACTCTATTATGTTCTGTCTTGCATTAAGAAGGATAAGCTTTGCAGCCTGCTCGCTCTGTGCGGCATATCTCTTGCCTGCAAGCTCTATCTTCTTATCAGACTTGGCATTCTCTTCGACGGAAAAAACCACGCATTCTTTGCCGGTCTTATCCACAAGTTCCGCAGCCTTGGCTTCAGCATCACTGATGATGGCAGCAGCTTCGCGGTCCGCAGACTCCTTTATAGAGTTGATGATCTTCTCTATACCCGCCATGGTGTCTCCTTTCTATAATCTATTCTCTATACTTCACTTCTTTGTAGTAATACGGATTACTCTGTTGCTTCGCAACTCCCGTAATCCTGACCTTGGTCGTATTACTACAGGATGTTTGTTACAGCAAGAATAGAGATAAGAAGTGCAAGGATTGCGTATGTCTCAACCATTGCAGGGAAAAGCATAGCCTTACCGAACTGATCCGGCTTCTTAGCTACAACTGCGATAGATGCAACAGATGTCTTACCCTGGTGAATAGCTGAGATAAGTCCAACGATTGCGATTGGCATGCATGCTGCGAAGAATGCCCAGCCCTGCATTGTTGTAAGAGTTACAGCTGCACCACCGAGAAGTCCGATCTGTGAAAGTGCAATGAATGTTACGAGAAGTCCGTAAATACCCTGTGTACCGGGAAGAAGCTGAAGGATAAGAACCTTAGCGAACTGTGCAGGATCTTCACTGACAACTCCTGCTGCAGCCTGACCACCCTTAGCAACACCGAGTGCTGATCCGATACCTGCAAGTATCGTAGCAAGTGCAGCTCCAGCTATAGCAATAACATTACCTAATTCCATTTTAATTTTCCTCCTTGATTTCAACGTAATTGTTTATCGTTTTAAATGGCTTGAAGCTTTCGCCTCCGCCGTCATAGAATTTACTAAAGAACTCAACATACTGAAGTCTGTTGGTGTGAACATATGCACCCAGCAGGTTAATTGCAAGGTTAAGCAGATGTCCGAATATGAAGACAATGATGAATACTATAATTCCCAAAGGAGTACAGCCCTTCATGCTTGCCATCATATTAATAACGTTTGCGATAACTCCGGTCGCAAGACCGAGAGCAAGAAGTCGCGAATACGAAAGTACATCGGAAAGCCATGATGTAACTCCGTATATATCGTAAGCTCCGAGGGCAACTCTGAGACCCCAGTTCTTATTTGCTCTTCCGGACATGAGAAGTATTATCACAAGTCCGCCAATGGTAAGAACCTTTGCCAGTGTATTTGCCCAGCCAGGGAATACTATCTGTGATCCCGCTATCGAAGCAAAGATGCTTGAAGGTACAAGCATAAGTACAAGTCCGAGTATGAACATGTACCATGCAATGATATCACTTATAAATCCGACAACGTCTCCGGCTTTCAGGTACTCAAATCCCTTTACCGCAAGTCCTGCGAAAAGATGTACAAGTCCGAATACCATACACCATATGAGAAGTCTCATAGGGTCATCCAGAGGAGCAAACCATATAGGCTTTAATATCGGTGTGGCTCCCGTATATCCGAAGAACGTCTTGGCTATAACGTCTATCGCATCTCCGAAGAAACCGCCGTACATGAATCCCCAGAATGCGGTTGATAATCCGCACCAGAAGAACAGTTTCAGCATCTTCTTCATTCCGGCTTCCATTCTCGGATAAAGCTTCAGGACTACCGCTGTAGCTATTGCCATCAGTATTCCGTAACCTGCATCCGAAAGCATCATGCCGAAGAAGAACACATAAAAAAATGACATAACGGTTGTCGGATCAACCCTGCCATGCTGAGGAAGTCCGTAAGACTCCAGTACGCCTTCGACATTGGAAGCAAAGCTGCTGTTTCTGAGTATTACAGGAGGCTGTTCACCTTCTGCCGTATCCTCAAATTCAACTACTGCATCAAACTTGTCTGTAAGAACCGTCTTTAAATCCTCTGCTTTTTCCTTAGGCACCCAGCCTTCCAGGAAGAATACATTCTTGGATTGCGGAATGGTTCCCAGCAGTTTGTATTTTTCTGCTCTTGTTCTGTAATAATCGGATGCGATCTCGTAGTTAAGTCTGTTCTTTCCGTAAGATGCTATCTCACTTATGGACTTCTTAATACGATCCTCTTCTCCGTTTATCTCACGTTCTCTCTTGGTTATGGCCTCTCTCGGAACTCTGTGGGTTATGAACGGCATTTTTACAAATCCCGCCTGCCTCAGATTTTCCTCTACCTTTTGTGATACGTCCTTGGTACATATAACCGCGCAGCAGGTCATCTGATTCTCGCTGCTTACAACGTTTACGTCTATCGGAACCTCACCTTCCATATCGCCTGCGGCAATGGTCAGTATCTGGTCCTCGGTCATAAGACTCTGAAATGTACCGATGAAAGCATCTGTTTTCCTGGTTCCCGTGAAATTCAACGGGATATCCAGTCTTTCCCAAGGTCTGAGCGTCGCTATTTTGTTTGATTTACGGGCAATGTTACTTTTAGCCTCTGCGATGTCTTTTTCCAGATTGATGATCTTCTTGGTGTCCGAATAATAATCGGATACCTTTTTGATCACTTCCTTCTGCTGTTCTCTCGTAACCTGTTTCTTCTCCAGTCCCAGTCCCGCTTTCTTCTCGGGTGCATACAACTTGAAAAGTTCAAGTACGTGATCGAAGGAATCGGCTATCTTCTCATACTTTGTTCTGTCCTGAGAAGTATCCATAACCTCAAATCCGTCTTCGACATTTTCGCGGATCAGCTCCATGGCCCCTGTGCGTTGCAGAAACTCCAGTATCTCTTTTCTATGCTCTTTCATGGCATAGATACTGAGCTTTTGCATCTCTAAGATTGCCAACTTCAGTTCCGCCTTTCTATAAATTATTAACTATTTCATCTATTACGGCCTTAATAGCTCCCGGCTCTTTAGCCTTCGCCGCTTCGGCCATTTTATCTGCTTCAACTCCGGCATCAGCTTTTGCTTTCTCTATAGCTGCTTCACCGTCGGCATCGGCTTTCTTCAGTCCGTCCTTAAGATAAGTTTCCGCGTCTTCAGCGGCTTTTGCCTTAAGTTCTTCTGCATCGGCCTGAGCCTTTTTTGCGATTTCAAGGGCTTTACCCTTAGCAGCTTCGAGTATTGCATCCGCATCAGCTTCGGCTTTGTTGACAGCATTCATTGCGTCTTCCAACATGCGTGCAAATTCCTCCTAATTTTCTTGCCGTGAACGCCCCCGCGTTCAGTACTGTATTGTATCAAATTTCGTTTCCCAACACAACAAAATCTATTATGACAAACGCGATTTTTTGTCACATTTTTTGTCACTTCCTATTAAATGTAAAAATCGCCCGAAAGTCTCACTTTCGGGCGAAATAATTATTTCTTAATTTATATCGACATTTTTTCGCTTTCTCTGCCGTTGATCACAGCCTGATATCTGGTATCCATTACCAGGAAATCTTCTGACTTTCCGAGGCTCTCTTTGTTGATCTTCGACTTCTGCCATACACTTACATCCGAGCTGTATATAGTTACTTTCACCGGAGACTCCTCATCGTAAGGACTTCCGAAGTTTACTACATTTGTTCCCTGAAGCACGGTTCTGAAAGATGCCATCTTCAGTGAGAATTCCGATCTTCCGTGCATACAGCCCACGCAGGTGCAGTTCTCGACTCTGGCATTTACCGCGGCCGATGCTTCGTGAATATCAACCGATGCATGGCTTCCGTCAACGGTTCCGAAGGCAACCAGTTCTTTTCCGCTGGCATAACACTTAATGGAGGATCCCCACATTCTGAGGCTTACCTTTCCCTTAAGCGAGCCTATACATGCTCCCCTGTTGACTGCCATATTGGTTTCGAAATCACAGCTGTGGATATCCAGAGATGTATTGCCTCTGAAGGTTCCGATAGCCACTGCATTTTCGGAATTCATATTTATGACATAACGTCCCTTCTTTATCTGTATCGGACCACCGAAGCCCGAACCGATTCCGATACTGTCGGTTCCGCTGATATTCATGTTTATGCAGCCGTCCTGATAGAAATTGATGGTTCCGTGACGCTTGTCGAATACATTTCCGATTCCGTATCCCTGACTGGAATTAATGGTAATGTAAAGATTACCGTCTCCCTCGAACTCCAGGATGGATCCTTCCGGAACCTGTATACCACCGTTATGGAGGTAGTTGTCTCCGACCAGATCTATTACCACGTTGCAGTTCTGTCCGATAGATATCTCAGGGCCTGCGGTCT
>CACZHN010000130.1 GCA_902780985.1 uncultured Lachnospiraceae bacterium
AGTCAATACCTATAATCTTTCCCATTTTTTATATTCCTCCTAAAATTATAAACAATTTAATTTGCGACCTTCACCATCGCATGTCTAAGTACCTGATCCTTGTACATGTAGCCCTTCTGCATCTCTTCAACGACTACATTCTCACCCTGCTCTTTATCTTCTATATGAATTACTGCATTGTGGTAAGTAGGATCAAATTCTTTGCCTGTAGCATTCATAGGTTCAACACCTATTGCTTTCAGTGTATCCATAAGCTGTCTGTATATAGCCTCTATACCTTGTTCAAAACCATCTTTCTGTTCGTCAGGTACAGATTCCAAAGCTCTTTCAAAATTGTCCACTACAGGAAGGAGCTTTGCAAGTGTATCCATTGCTCCTCTGTCGAACATTTCACCATTTTCCTTTTTATTACGCTCACGCATATTATCAAACTCAGAAAGGAGTCTGGTGTACTTCTCTTTGTTTCCTTCAGCTAGTTCTTTTGTAGCTTCAAGTTCTGCCGAAAGTGCTTTGCTTCCGCGTCTGTTTTTCTTTGGAACCGGCTTTGGACGTTTTGCTTCGATGTCTTCAGGTCTTATATCTTCTTCTTCATCGATAAAGACCGCTGTGCCATCAAGAGCAGTATCCTGTTGCACGGCATTGACTGCTTTCTCCTGAGGTTGAGCATCCTTTTCCTCTTTCTCCTCTTTAAGATGACGCAGTCTTTGATCCAACATGTTTGCCATTAATGTTCACCCCTCTTTTACTCTTTTCTGAATATTGTATCAAGTTCGTCTGTAAGACTTTTAAGTGTGCTTACAACTTTCTTGTAGTCCATTCTTTTCGGTCCGATAATACCGATTGTTCCCTTTGCTCCTTCAGGAAGCTCATAGGTAGAAGTAACTATTGAGCAGTCCTTCATGTTCTGAACAGGCGATTCATCTCCGATATAGATCTGAATGTTCTTGTCATCAGACTTAAGAGCTTCATCAGCAAGTTCGCTGAGACCCGTCTGTTCCTCAAAGGTTTCAAGCAGTGCAGTTGCCTTATTTATATCACCAAGCTCATTATATTTAAGGATATTGGAAGCACCACTGGTATAAATGTGTGTCTCCTCAGCCTGATGAACCGCATCTACGATTCCCTCGAAGATTGCCTCCAGAATGTCGGCATATTCTCCTTCTCCGGCCTGCCTCTTCATAGTCTGCATGAGTTCGATATTAATTTCATCAACAGAAATACCCTGGAGAAATGTATTCAGAAGAATGTTGAATTTCAGCACCTCTTCATTATCGAGAGGCCTCTGAACTTTTATCAGCTGATTCTTCGCTACATTGTCACCGACCACTATAACTGCTACAAGTCTTTCTTTATCCACCTGAGACAGCTGAATGAACTTGACCTGCTTATTACGGAGTCTCGGAGATGTTACTATACTTGCATATTGTGTATTATATGCAAGAACCTTCGCAACCTGCATAAGCAGGTTCTCAAGTTTATCCACTCTCTCCAGCAGAGCTCCCTGAGACGACCTATGGGAATCAACCTTTTCGCTCATAACCTGGTCTACATAGAATCTGTAGCCCTTATCGGTAGGAATACGCCCTGCCGAGGTTCGAGGCTGAACCACATATCCCATTTCCTCCAGATCCGACATCTCATTTCTGATAGTAGCGGAACTCAGATTCAGATTACCCATCTTGGAAATGGTTCGGGAACCTACGGGTTCTCCGGTCTCAAGATAATTAGCAACTATAGATTTAAGGATCTCCTGTTTTCTGTCGTCAAGAATAAGTTCCTGCGCCATAAAATCACCGTCCTTAAAGTTTATTAGCACTCAAGCACACAGAGTGCTAACCACTGTTTCAATAATAACCCTTACGGTGTTATCTGTCAAGGATAAAATCCGATAAAATATAGTTACTTACATCTATTCCGCGGTCGGTCAGCCACACTCTGTCACCGTCTGTTTCCATATACCCATCATCCACATATTTATTAATGACAGGACCATATACTTCGTACATATCCTTGTTAAATCTCAGCCTGAATTCCTTCCTGCTGACCCCCGCCATCATACGAAGTCCGAGGAACATATATTCCTCAATCCTGCTGTCCACATACATGGTTTCGGTTGATGCTCTGAGACGTGAAGCAGCGGATTCATACAGTCTGAACGGATCTGCATTTCCGGTGATCGCTTCTCTCACGTCTTCGCATATTCTGTTATAAGTTTCTATGTCCGTAATATTCGAAAATCTCTCGCCCTTGAAATAAGAAGATGCACCGAGACCGAATCCGATATACTCACCGCCGGTCCAGTAAACCGAATTGTGACGGCTTTCGTATCCCGGAAGGCTGTAATTGGATATCTCGTATCTGTTATATCCCACTGCCGCAAGAACCTTCTTGGTCATGGAATACATCTGTCTGTCGGTATCCTCATCAGGGATAAGTCTGAGAAGTTCCTTATCTTTTGAAAGAGGTGTTCCCTCTTCCACCTGAAGGGAATAAACGGAAATGTGTTCCGGCTTAAGCTCGGTAACTCTAGTCAGTGTATCCACAAAGCTGTGAATGGTCTGGCCCGGAACTCCGGACATAATGTCTACGTTTATGTTTTTAAATCCGGCTCTTCTTACATCTTTATAGCCTTCGACGAACTGCTCGAAATTATGTATCCTGCCGAGAGTCTTCAGAATCCTGTCATCTGCCGACTGCATTCCGATAGATACTCTGTTGACTCCGTATTCGTTATATTTAAGAAGATTCGAATACTTGATGGTTCCCGGATTTACTTCGATGGTAATCTCCGGAAATCTGTCCAACTGGAATACATTTCCTATTGTATTAAGGATGCTCTCTATCATAACCTCGTCCAGCACCGAAGGAGTTCCTCCTCCGAGATACACGGTCTTTACCGTATATCTGTCCGCAAAAGGTCTGTACATGCTGATCTCGTTGCAGAGAGCCGTTATATACTGCATATGATCTGTGAGGTTTCTGTTTTCGAAGGACAGGAAATCACAGTAAGCGCATTTATGTACGCAGAAAGGAATATGAATATATAAACTTAAATTCTTCTTCATCTCTAACCCAATTCTAATGTCTATTCATCATCAAGTTTAAGTACGGCAAGGAAAGCGCTCTGAGGAACCGTTACATTTCCGACCTCTCTCATCTTCTTCTTTCCTTCCTTCTGCTTCTCGAGAAGCTTCTTCTTACGTGAGATATCACCGCCGTAGCACTTGGCAAGTACGTCTTTTCTGAGCGCCTTAACGGTCTCTCTTGCTATGATCTTACCGCCGATGGCTGCCTGGATAGGAACCTCAAAGAGATGTCTCGGGATCTCATCCTTCAGTTTCTCGCACATTTTTCTTCCACGCTCATAAGCCGAGCCCTCGAATACGATAAAGCTGAGAGCGTCGATGGTCTCTCTGTTAATAAGGATATCCAGCTTAACCAGCTTTGAACGCTCATAACCCTTAAGGTCATAATCAAATGAAGCGTAGCCTCTTGATCTGGACTTAAGCGCATCGAAGAAATCGTAGATAACTTCGTTAAGCGGCATATCATACTTAAGGACAACTCTTGTTTCCTCAAGATATTCCATGCTCTTATAAACTCCGCGTCTTTCCTGGCAGAGCTTCATGATGGCACCTGTGAACTCCGTGGTAACCATTATCTCCGCATCAACGATTGGTTCTTCCATGTATTCTATTTCGGAAGGATCCGGAAGATTTGACGGATTTGTAAGATCTATAACTTCTCCGTTGGTCTTATGTACTTTATAGATAACACTCGGAGCTGTTGTGATTATATCCAGATTGTATTCTCTCTCAAGTCTTTCGGTGATTACTTCAAGGTGAAGCAGTCCCAGGAAACCGCATCTGAAACCGAATCCGAGAGCGATGGATGTCTCAGGTTCGTAAGAAAGCGCAGCATCGTTAAGCTGAAGCTTTTCAAGTGCATCCTTAAGTTCCTGGTACTTTGAACCGTCTTCAGGGTAGATTCCGCAGTAAACCATAGGACGAGCCTTCTTATATCCCGGAAGCGCCTCGGCACACGGATTATTTGCATCTGTGACAGTATCACCGACTTCGGTATCGGCAACATTTTTAAGAGAAGCCGTGATATATCCAACCATACCTGCTGAAAGCTCATCGCAAGGGATAAACTGACCCGCACCGAATATACCGACTTCAACAACATCTGCCTCTGCTCCGGTCTCCATCATTCTGATCCTTGAACCCTTGGATACAAAACCGTCGAACACGCGGCAGAATATGATTACGCCCTTATAACTGTCATAAAGGCTGTCGAAGATAAGAGCCTTGAAAGGCGCATCGTTATCACCCTGAGGTGCAGGGATCTTTGTAACCACCTGTTCAAGAACTTCTTCTATATTGATTCCGTTCTTAGCGGAAATGAGAGGCGCATCCATAGCTTCGATGCCGATTATATCCTCTATCTCGGTCTTAACTCTTTCCGGTTCCGCTGACGGAAGATCTATCTTATTTATAACAGGGAAAACTTCCAGATTGTTATCGATGGCAAGATATACATTTGCGAGAGTCTGGGCCTCAATACCCTGAGCTGCATCTACAACAAGAATAGCACCTTCGCATGCGGCAAGTGATCTTGACACTTCGTAGTTAAAATCCACATGGCCCGGTGTATCTATAAGGTTGAATATATATTCCTGTCCGTCGTTGGCTTTATAAATGATACGGACAGCCTGAGACTTGATGGTAATACCTCTCTCGCGCTCTATATCCATGTTATCAAGAACCTGTTCCTGCATCTCACGTTCGGTAAGGGTTCCTGTTTTTTCTATAATTCTGTCGGCAAGTGTAGACTTGCCGTGATCTATATGTGCTACTATACAAAAATTTCTGATTTTACTTTGATCTAAATGTGACATTAATTCTTCTCCGATATCTTCTTATACTGGTAATCGCGGCTTATCTCCATGATCTTCTTTACGAACTGGGTATATTCCTCAACCAGGTCAGGTTCTACTCCTTCAGTAAGTCGCTCTATTACGATCTTTTCTCTTTCCGGCTTATAAATCTCATCTCCGGATTCAGCCTTTATCTCGGCAATTGCCTCCGAAACCTTCATCCTCTTAAGGAAAAGATCCTTTAATCCATTATCAATCTTATCGATATCCTGTCTTGCTTCTTCAAGAGTCATTTTTTTACCTGCTTTCTATATAATCCTGTCTAATTATAGATGTTTTTTGATTGTTTTGAAAGAATATTTTTATCCAGAAACCGTGAAATCTTATATACGTTATCTCCCGAAGCTCTCGGGCTGTAAATGTAAAGATTTCCGCTGGATCTGGTCACTGCCACATAGAACATTCTTCGCTCCTCTTCCATTTCCGGACCGGTCTTGGATTTCTTATGAGGAATGATACCTTCGATGCAGTCTATTATATGCACTTCCTTAAACTCAAGTCCCTTTGCGGAATGCATGGTCATAAGCTGAACTCCGGCCTGGGAATGCTCGGTCACGGCTTCTCCCGACTTATCTTCCTGTTTGATAAGCTTCTCGTAATCTTCTATATAAGCAAAGAATTCCTCGTATGTATCAAATTCTCTTGCAATGGACATAACCTCATCCAGAAGATCTTCCGTCTCTTCAAAGTCAATCTTATGAACTTCGCAGTATTCCTTCAGATAAGTTTCATATCCAACGGCTCTTCTTATATACGATATAGCTCCGTAAGGATTAAGACGCCTTATGGTATCCAGTTCTCCGGCCATACGCATGATATTATCCTTCAGATACTGCTTATCACCTGCGGCTTCCAGCAGTTCTTTAAGACCGACTCTTTCCGTCGGCAGCATATTCCTGCTGATATATCTGAGAGGCTTATTCATAAATGTAAAGAATAAAGACCTGCGATTATCTCCGGTTGCAAATCTTATATAATTCAAAATAGGAGTAACCAGATAGCTGTTAAAGATATCAGGTATAGCATCCTTTACACTGAAAGGTATCGCATATTCCGTAAGCTTATATATGAGTCTTCGCGGATTGCTGTTGGTCCTGTACAGCACAGCCATATCCTCATAGGGAATGCCATGGCGGTGCATGTTGGCTATCCTTTCTGCTACCAGTGCATTTTCATCTTTAACGGTAGCCGGTCTTTCTATATAAACATGTCCCTTATTAAGTCCTGAAGACAAAAGCTTCTTGGAAAATCTTTTCTTATTCAGATTGATTATATCCTCTGAAATCCTTACAACTTCTTCGGGACATCTGTAATTCACCGAAAGTGTGCTTACCGAAGCCCCCTTAAATTCCTTTTCAAATGCCAGCATGATATCCGGCCTTGCTCCTCTGAAGCCGTAAATGGACTGATCATCATCTCCAACGGCGAAGAGATTATTATCCGGCTCACATAAAAGCTTAAGGATCTTATACTGCAGCAGATTCGTATCCTGAAATTCATCTACCAGAATAAAAGGATACATCTCGTGAATACGGGCTCTTATATCAGGACGCTCCGTCAAAAGTCTGTAGCACTCGGTTATCATATCGTCAAAATCCAGAACGTTGTTGGTCTTTTTAAATTCATTGAAACGTCTGTAGGTTTCTCTGAAATCCTTCTCAGGCATATCCTGGCTGTAATAGTCGTCGATGTCTATCATGTCGCAGTTTATCCTGCCGAACTGATTGATGACACTGGCAAGAACTTCCTCGTTATCGTAATCCTCCTTGTTCAGCTTAAGAAGGATATCTCGAAGTACATCTCGCTTCTTATCTTCATCCAGAACTCCCAGACGTCTGCTTCCGTAAGCCGTATTTATGATCCAGTAAAAGAAGGAGTGAAATGTACCGAAGCGCACAGCTCTGCCTCTGTCACCCGCAAGCTTCAGAAATCTTTCCTTCATGGAATTTGCTGCCGCTCTGGTAAATGTAAAGCACAGGATATTCTCCGGACGCACTTTGCATACGTCTATCAGGTAACAGATACGATTAACTATAACCGTAGTCTTACCCGATCCCGGTGTACCCAGTACAAGCTTTGGTCCTTTGTACCACTGTATTGAATTCAATTGTTCATCATTGAATTTTGACATCTGACTCTCTTTCCGGTTTTAAAGTGAAAAAAATCGAGCACCGAAATGCTCGATTTTGATTCATATGTTATGCATTAGCGCCGCAGCACTTCTTATACTTCTTTCCTGAACCGCAAGGACATGGATCGTTACGTCCAACCTTAGGAGCCTTT
>CACZHN010000131.1 GCA_902780985.1 uncultured Lachnospiraceae bacterium
AATTCCAAGGTCTGTATAATTCATTTCTATACTTGAGGAAATGCTGTTTGACATTACCACAAAGACTATAACCACCAGAATAATTACAAACGAAAGAAAAATGTTCAGAATTATATCCGTCATAAGTCCATGATAATACAGGCTTTCAGATTTGGTCAGAACTCCATGTGCATAGCTTTCTATATCTGATGTTTTATTTATTTCCTGCGCAAACTTATTATCGGTAAGATCACAGTCATCCGCTTTAGTAATATAAACAATTTTAAATAATTCCAAACTGATCTCCGGATTATCAGCTAATGCCTTCTTTCTGTTATCAGCAATCTCATCAAAATCCTCCTGACTTATAAAAGAAACCTTCAGTGATATTAAGGAACTTCCGCATGCCGGTTCTTCCACAAATCCCTTTATGGTAAATTCATAGGATGCACCTTCAAAATATACAGTCATTTTATCCCCGATTTTCAGATTATCATAATCCTTCAATACTCTCGAAAGATAAACTTCTCCCTTGGATAACTTCGGTACTTCTGTGACGATATCTGTCATGTCCTCATTCCAGATAGAATCAATCGTATCATTCTGCGCTATAAACCTGGTATCGAATGATTCATTTTTTCCGTTAGAATAAGTACATCTATAAGGACACAGCGCATCAATTACACTTACATCGCCTACCAGTGGATTATCCTTCAGTTCCTCAACCATTTCATCTGTCAGAAACTCACTTCGGATATTCAGAGTTATATTTGCATCATACTTACGGTCATAGGCACTCTCGATGGAATTCGGAAAAATTTTTTTAAGACTTACTATTACCGAAACAGAAAGGGCTATGATCATCATAAGTATCATAATACCTTTGAAGGAACCCTTCTTATAACGAATATTTGATCTGATAAGCTTAATTATATCCATAGTGCACCTCCTACCAGGACATGGAGGAAAGCCATGAATTTACCTGTATTTCACGGCGCTTCTCGTCCTCTGCTTTATAAGGAGGCAGTGTCATATCTCCGATAATTTTTCCGTCTTCGATATAGAGAAGTCTTGTTGCCCTTAGTGCTGCACGCATATCATGAGTTACCATGAGGATGCTCTGTCCTTCATGGTTACATTCCGTCAGAAGATCCAGAACCTCCACAGTATTCTTACGATTGAGGGCTCCTGTCGGCTCATCCGCAAAAACAAGTTCGGGCTTATTTATCAGAGCTCTCGCAATGGCACATCTCTGCTGCTCACCTCCCGAGCACTGAGCCGGAAGATGAGTTTTGATATCGGAAATATTCATTTTTTCAAGAAGACTGTCTGCAAAAGAATCAACTTCCTCTACAGAACGGCTTTTATCCAGATATCCGGGAACTGCTACATTTTCAAACAAAGTAAGATTACTTACCAGGTGGATCTGCTGAAAAACAAATCCGAAGGCCGTGCAGCGAAGCTTAGCCAGCTTCTTCTCACTCATCTCGGTTATATTTTCGTTATCATATATAACTTCTCCCGCGGTTGCTCTGTCCATACCGCTGAGTGCATATAGCATCGTTGATTTACCGGAACCCGAAGCTCCCATGATCACTGTAAAATCGCCCTCATAGATATCAAGGTTCGCATCACTGATCACATGCACCTGGCCGCCGTTATGCGCAAAGCTTTTGCATAGTCCTCTTGCCGAAATAATTGATTTTTTCATTTTGAATTTCTCCTCTTTGATCATATCTTGGATTTCATGATCACAGTTTAAGTAAATTCTTATTAAGAAGTATTTAAGAGAAATCTTATTTCTGATTTTTTATCGGAAGATTCACAACGACTTCGAGTCCCTTTTCTCCGGAAGCATGATTGATAAGTTCTATACTGCCGCCGGACTGCTCCGCAATGTATCTGACTATATAGAGTCCGAGACCCGATCCGTTTTCGGTTCCGGAGTTTTTGCCACGATAGAATTTTTCCGTGATAAAAGGCATATCCTCATCCGGAATTCCCGGTCCCTTATCTCTGAAATGAATTGAAACCGTATCACCCGACTGAGTAATCGAAACGGTGACACTTGTTTTTGCATATTTACGGGAATTGTTGATAAGATTCTCAACGATCTGGTTGATTCTTTTCTTGTCGGCATAAATTACAGGAGATATGTCAGGTACCCTGAATAGTATATCCTCATGTTCGGCACCGATCTCCGATATAGACTGCTTAAGAAACGGGACGAGTTCAAACTCCTCCGGCTTCATCTGAAGCATGTTAAGATCCGAAAGAGAATGCAGGAAGAGGTCGTTTGTGAGTTCTGTAACCTCGTCGCATTTTCTCATCATGACCTCCAGATATCTGGCACGTCGTTCCGGAGATGTATCGAGATTCGCTTCCAGTCCTTCCGCATAGGCACGGATAGAAGTGATAGGTGTTTTAATATCATGTGAAAGAGTCGCGATGACTGTCTTGTTATTCTCTATTGCCTCCCGCTCCGCCATACGCGATCTGGTTATCTCCTTACGCATGCTGTCAAAAGCCCACGTAAAAGCACCGAAATAATTGGACCGCTCGTAATTAAGCGGCACATCGAAATTACCTTTTGCAATCTCCGATGCATAGTCCTTCATCTTGTCAAAAGGACGGAGAATATTTATATATACATACACAAAGACCGCCGCCATAAAGATTACGGTAAGGGTGCACATAACTATTCCGTTTATTCCGACAGAATCTTCAAGCGGTTCTCTGCGTAGGCTTTCGGCATATTCATCGGTCTTCTGTTCTGCCGTATCATAATCCCCGCGCTCTATAAGCTGTGATATCTCATTTAAATCAACCAGCTGCTGCGAACGCGTATCCTGCGGATCGGCTTTCCGCGAATTTAAAGCCAGGATACCGGTCGCTGCCACAAGAAGCAGCGAAAAAAAGATCGTAACCTTTATAACTCGTCCTTTCATATTTCTGCCTCCAGAATATATCCGACCTTATAAACCGTCTTGATATATTTCGGTTCTGCCGGATCATCCTCCAGCTTTTCGCGAAGCCAGCGTATGTGTACGGCAAGAGTTTTCGGTTCTACCTCCGAGAAGGTTCCCCATACCTCGCTCAGAAGTTTATCCTTGGTAAGCGCAGTATTGGGATGTGTGCATAAAAATGCGAGAAGATCGAATTCGCGCAATGACAGGTTCACCGGATTTCCGTTTTTCGTAACGCTGCGGGAACCGATATCAACTGTAATCCCCCCGAATGATACGGTCTTATCATTATCTCCGAATCCGTAAGTTCTGCGGATAAGCGCATTTATATGCGACAGCAGTTCCTTCATGGAAAATGGCTTGGGAATATAATCATCCCCTCCTATATCAAGTCCGGTGATACGGTCTGTCTCACTGGTTCTTGCACTTGCAAAAATAACCGGGACCTCTGATACCCTCCTCAGCTCACGGCATACTTCAAACCCAACTGCATCAGGCAGATTAATATCAAGAAGTATAAGGTGAAAGCTTCTGTCTGTCAGAATCTCGAAGGCCTCTTCGCTGCTTCCGGCATGAGTTACTCCGAACCCCTGATCGGTAAGCATATCGATAATGATCATAGCGAGATCTTTATCATCATCTATTATCAGAATTTCCCTCTTCATGACATTTCCTCCTGTCACATAATTATGTTTAATAACCTATATGAGTTCATTTTTCTGTCATCTTACTGCTCAGTGAAATTTTATCAAAACTGTCCATTTTCTACAATGTCAATTATATTAGCAGTTGCAAAAACAAGAGCACACCCTTGCAAGCAAGCTTGCGGATGTGCTCTCATTTTGTGTAACCACTTCGTGGTTACTGTATATTTATCTCGGGCCTTGGCTCGTTATCATGTCAATTTTCATGTTTTCCTCCGTAACATTTTTACCACTTATCGTTATCACCCTTAAGTTTCTCAAGAGTAAAGTCTCCGGCCTCGGTTGCCTTTCTCTTTACAAAATGCATAAGAGCTGTCACATTTATCTCATTCAGACCATTTATGATCTGCTCAATTGTAGCCTCTCCATTGTTGATCTGAAACTGCTTCATAAGTTCATATCTGAGAATCCAGTTATTCAGCTTCTCATAGTTTGCCATGATATCTCCCGGCGTTGTCTCATCTGCATAGTAGATAACCAGTGCTGCCAGATCCTTCATGATAAAGGTTCTCTCTAATCCAAAATCATTCAAAAATACGTGTCTCAGTGCGCAGCTGAGCGCAAATCTTGTTCTTGCCATAACATCCTCCTCATTAATTGCATCATATATTTCATTTTCATATGGGTTCAAATTCATATGAGCCTCCCGGGTACGCGCTTTTTATTTCTTCGGTTTAAACGCCTTTCCGACCGTTCCCTCAATAGTCTTTATCAGCTTAACATATTCCGCCCGATTCTCCAAAGAGTTTCTTTCAACATTTTCTCTGATCAAGTTTTTTGTTTGTGTTATAATCACATTGATAATATCATATTATCAGATAAACCGCCCTGTGTCAAGCTTGAGAGGGACTCATTTGGCTGAGCATAGCTTTTTAAAAATTTTTTATAGTTTTACACGTTCCGCGCGTCGTGGCAGCGTACGGCGGTCAAGCCGCGGTCAGTGCGCGGCGGTGCGACCAGCAAAAAGGCAGGGTGCTTTCACACCCTGCCCTCAGCTTTACTTATTACGTTTCTTTTTCTTATAGACACATGCAGCTCCGGCCACAGATGACATCATAAACATAACAATCTCATAATTTTACGATTTAGGGCCGTATTTACTACATTTTCCCGCCCGGATTTCTTTTACATTTATAACATTCTTATCTCCATAACATATACAGTCCGCTTGCAAGAATAAACCATCCACCCACAAAAAGCAGGGCCTTTGGGGTGAGGTCGTAGAGGACTCTACTGAGTTTCATCCGGATATTCCCAGAATCCACCTGTATGAAAATTTTCATTTCCGAGAGGTTTTGCCGTCAGCTTAAATATAACGCATCCATCCGGACAGACAACGGTCTTGCTATACTTGCCGTCTCCACCGAGAGTTTCAAGACTTCCGCCGCTTCGGATAGCCTCCATCAGTGGATATAGCATCATCATTACCTTTGAACAGATACCATATCCGTCCTTGTTGACCGGGCATCCGTATGTACATGTATAAGTATCACCTATTTCTTCTCCGTTACGACAATATCTTTCGGTATGATCTCCGTGAAGAAAACCCGTAACTTCTATAGTAAATTCATATTCTTCATCGTACCATTTGTGCATGGTCTTCCCTCCTTTAATACTCTCAATCTAAAACCTTTACCAGAAACAGGCAAGGGTTATCTTCATCCCAGAAAGTTTTGAATACTTCCAACGGATAAAAACCTTCCTTCTTATAAAATGCTCTGGTTCCGTTATATGGTTCATATATTGCTGATTCATCCAGCGTTTTAACCGTCAGGAACTTGAATCCTTTTTCTTTACAATAACGGACGCACTCCTCCATAAGTTTATGTCCGATACCCTGACTGTGGTATTCCTTAAGGATACCTATATTATATACATCTGCAGTAAATTCATTATGAATCTTCAGCGCCGAAAAACCGATTGCTTTATCATCATCATACACTGCAATAAATGGAAAATCTCTATGAATCTTTGACTTATTTACAATATCTTCAGGTGGCGAGAACCATTCAGGCAGTGCATTCATTATCTCCAGAGTTACTCTTGTTATTTCATCTTTATCTTCTACAAGTTTAAATGTGATCATTTTTTTATCTCCTTATATTTTATCAGACAAGGCACATAAGTACAAAAAAGCTGCAGATGTTACTCTGCAGCTTATAGTTAAAAGTTATACAGAGCAAAAATCAATCATGACACGAAAACAGAACCGCTTCTCACGGTTATCTGATTTCTATTCATTTATGATTCTTTGCTCTTTCCGTCTATTTTCCTACCGGTGGCCGGCAGTACGATAATCGGTATCATCACTTCCTTTTCTAAATTGTTGCCTTGTCTGATATAAACAATATCACCTTAATAAACTTATTGCAACAGAATTCTTCATATTCACCTCAACTGACGTCCTACTTTGATTCATTCATGTATGTCTGGGCTCTGTTCTGAATTATCTGAACTGTCTCATCAACGCTTTTGTCGCCGGCAAAATATGCTTTACATTCATCGTTGATTATATCCATGAATTTGGGTTCTCCATTATAAACATTTGATACCCGGTCCGTAAGGTCCCTGAATGCCTGACCTTCTTCCTCTGTCAGCGGTCTCAGATCTACAGCTATACTTCCCAGGCCAAATATTCCATCTGGTGCGCCTACGCCATTTCCAAATTCGTCTATAAAGCCTGTTTCAGACGTTTTACCCTCCATAAATATCTTCAAATACATCTTTTCTTGTTGGAATACCTGCATAATCTATGTAGTTCTTACCTACCTGCTCTTTTGAAGTGCAGAACTTTATAGAAGATGTCTCTTATCAGAATCTATATCATGATCCAATGTTGCCAATACAACATTGTGACCTATAAATGTATTATCTCCAATATAGATTCCACCTTGATCTTGAAACTTACATCCTGCATTGATAAATACATTTTCTCCCACAGTTATGTTTTTTCCAAAATCAGTATAAAAAGGAGTTTCTATGCGTACCCCATCCCCAACTGATTTTGCTGTGATGTGCTTGAATATTTCAATAATCTCATTCTCATCCTCATGCCACTCATAATTCATCTCATATAAAAGACGCCTGTTCTCCTGTATACACTGTCTCATAGTATAAAGGACATCCGGATCATCTCCAAATATTCCGCCATTATAACATAAAACTAAACTCGTAAACCAAATATAAAAAGAGCCCACAGAAGTGGATTCACTCCCGCAGGCAGGCACAACCGATGTTTATCTGATATTTATATTGTCTGATGCATTCTTTGCTTCTGAATCTTCTCTCTTCTTTCTATCTATCTCGCAGCAGAGGATGCATACATTTGCACATAATGCTGTAAGGAAGCCACCATTGAATGGATTGTAATTCTTGATTGTAAGGAAGCTGAGGAAGCATCCTGCTACAAGTAAAACAAGTGTTACTGTTACGATTTTGATTGATGTTGTTGTTTTCATAGTATTTTATCTCCTTAGAATTTATATTATTGTTTCTTGCGATCATTTTTGTATCTCTCGCTTACAAACACATAATACAATAATCTTGGAGATCAGTCGTTTGATT
>CACZHN010000132.1 GCA_902780985.1 uncultured Lachnospiraceae bacterium
CCTTGCAACGAATGCGCTAAGGCTATCATTCAGTCGGGTATCAAGGAGATTATTTACATGTCCGATAAGTATGCGGATTCCGAAAGTACCATAGCTTCAAAGCGCATGTTTGAGAAGACCGGCGTAAAGTATCGTCAGTATGAGCCGGCACGCAGACTTATAACAGTAGAGATTTAGAGGCAAGTATGTCAGATTTTGATAAGATAACCGAATATGAAAGCCGCTCCCGTGAGGAGACTTTTCAGTTTGCGAAAAGTATGGCCGAGCAGGTACGTCCCGGACAGGTCATCTGTCTGAAGGGAGATCTGGGTGTGGGAAAGACCGTATTTGCACAGGGCTTCGGTGCGGGGCTCGGGATAACCGAACCTATGGCCAGTCCTACATTTACCATACTCAGGGAGTATCATGAGGGAAGCCTTCCGCTGTACCACTTTGATGTGTACAGGGTTTCGGATCCGGATGAGATGGAGGAGACGGGCTTCTTTGACTTCGTAAACGGTGACGGTGTAACGCTTATAGAATGGGCGGAGCTGATCCTGGATGTGATCCCGGAGGATGCAACCTGGGTTACCATTGAGAAGGATACCGAGAAGGGCTTTGACTATAGAAAAATAACTGTACGTTAGAGAAGGCAGAGAGATGAAGGTACTTGGAATTGACAGTTCGGGAATGACCGCAACTGTTGCTTTAATTGAAGATGATAAGCTTATAACCGAGTTTTCGGTAAATCATAAGAGAACTCATTCGGAGACTCTTATGCCTATGATAGACGAGATCATGAAGGCGTCGGAGGTTTCTCCGCAGGATCTTGACCTGATAGCTATTGCGGCGGGACCGGGATCTTTCACCGGCCTCAGGATCGGTGCGGCTACGGTTAAGGGCTTCGGACTGGCGCTGGATGTTCCGGTGGCAGCTGTGCCTACCTGCGAAGGACTGGCTATGAACCTCTGGGGGTCGGACAGACTCGTATGCCCTATCATGGATGCAAGACGTAATCAGGTTTATACGGGACTTTACCGTGTGAATCCGGAAAACGAACTTCCGGAAGCAGTGCTGGATCAGACAGCCTGCGATATAGAAGAGATAATAGAGAAGATAAACTCACTGGGCGAGCCGGTAATCTTCCTTGGAGACGGCGTATCTCAGTTCAGAGGTATTATAGAGGAGAAACTGACAGTGGGAGGCAGCTTTGCACCTGCCATGTCGGGACTCCAGAGAGCGGCATCCGTTGCGGCCCTTGGCCTGAAATATCATAAGGCGGGCAAAACGGTCAGTGCCGATGATTTCACACCTGTATATCTCAGACCGTCACAGGCTGAACGTGTCAGAGATGAGCAAAATACAAAAGCGGAATAGGATTGTCGGAAAGAGAAAATGAGTATAATCAGTGAGATTGCCAGAATAGAGGAGGCGTGTTTCAACGACGCCTGGAGTGAAGCCTCGTTAGAGGATACATTTAAGCATGAATATAATCATCTTGTGGCAGTTTTTGATGATGGGAGCATCGCAGATGATTTTGTTTTTCAGGGAAATGAAAAACTTACGGGTTATCTGATATATTCGGAGATTTCGGGAGAGGCCGAACTGCTCAGGATAGCGGTGGATCCGGAGATGAGAAGACACGGCTACGGCGGAAAGCTCATGGAGCATTTCATCTGCAGCCTGGAATTTATGAATGCCGAGAAGGCTACTCTCGAAGTAAGAGAGAGCAATACGGCAGCCGTGAATCTTTATACGATATACGGCTTTGAGAATATTGCGGTAAGAAAGGATTATTACTTTGATCCTATAGAGAATGCTGTCATCATGCAGCGCCCTATCGCAAAGAATTCAGATCAGTTAGATATGTAGGATGGTACTAAAATGATAGATATAACGCTGCTCGGTACGGGAGGCATGATGCCTCTTCCGTACAGGGCGCTTACTTCTTTAATGGTCAGATATAACGGCAGAAGCCTTCTCATAGATACGGGAGAGGCAACGCAGATATCCATCAGGAGAAGAGGATGGAGCTTTAATCCGATAGATACGATACTTATCACGCATTTCCATGCGGATCATATCAGTGGACTTCCGGGACTTCTTCTGGCTATGGGAAATGCGGACAGGACGGAACCCGTAACCATCATCGGACCGGAAGGTCTGGAGAGGGTGGTAAGAGGACTTCTGGTAATAGCACCGAGACTGCCGTTCAGAGTAAACTGCATAGAACTTAAGGAAGATGATGAATACTTCGATGCGATAGGACTGAAGATTCATGCATTTAAACTGGATCACAGTCTGACATGTTACGGCTACAGCATGTCTCTTTCCCGTGCGGGCAGATTCAACCCGGAGGCGGCGAGAGCTCTGGAGATACCGATCCCTTACTGGAAGAGATTGCAGCAGGGTGAGACGGTTACCGTGGATGACAAAGTATTTACAAGTGACATGGTCATGGGTGACGCACGTAAGGGTCTTAAGGTGACTTATGCCACGGATACAAGACCGATTCCTTCCATAGTGGAGGCGGCTCAGGGTTCGGATATCTTTATATGCGAAGGAATGTACGGCGAGCCGGACGGAGACGAGAAGGCTCGTGACAAGAAGCATATGACCATGTATGATGCGGCAAGGCTTGCTAAGGAGGCCGGTGTAGGCGAACTGTGGCTTACCCATTATTCGCCGTCGATGGTCAATCCTTATGAATTTTCGGATAAGGTTAAAGAGATATTCGCGGACGCACACATTTGCAAGGACAGAAGGTCCGTAACACTTAACTTTGAGGATGAAGAAGAATAGATATGGATCGATTAAAGATTAACAAGGAAATAACAAAGGGTATATTCGATAAGGTAAGGGAAGAAGCCGAGAAGATGAAGGCCGAGTCCGAGGGCAGAACCGAGGAAAAGCAGACTCTTATTCTGGGTATCGAGTCTTCCTGCGATGAGACGGCTGCGGCCGTTGTGGCAAACGGAAGAAAGGTACTTTCGAATGTGATCTATTCCCAGGTTCCGGTACATACGCTTTACGGCGGTGTGGTTCCGGAGATAGCATCAAGAGCCCATGTTGAAAAGATAAATCAGGTTATCAGAAAGGCACTTTCCGATGCGGGAAAGACTATAGAAGATATGGATGCCATAGCCGTAACCTACGGACCGGGACTGGTGGGTCCTCTGCTCGTGGGAGTAAATGCGGCGAAAGCTTTATCTTACTCCACAAAAAAGCCTCTGGTAGCCGTAAACCATATAGAGGGACACATTTCAGCCAATTATATTGACTGCGAAGAGCTGGAGCCTCCGTTTATATGTCTTGTGGCATCCGGCGGTCACTCACACATAGTAAGAGTCGATGATTACGGCAGCTACACCATTATCGGAAGAACTCACGACGATGCGGCGGGAGAGGCCTTTGATAAGGTTGCCCGTGCCATAGGTCTGGGATATCCGGGTGGTCCGAAGGTGGATGCACTGGCCAAGGAAGGAAATCCTAAGGCCATTGATTTCCCGAGAGCTGCGGTAGGCGATTCACCGTACGACTTTTCCTTCAGCGGTCTCAAGTCGGCTGTTCTTAACTACCTTAACAGCTGCGAGATGAAGGGAATAGAAGTAAATAAAGCGGATGTTGCGGCATCCTTCCAGCAGGCGGTCATCGATGTGCTGACAGAGCATACCATGAGAGCTGCCCGCGAATTCAGATGCGACAGAGTTGCTCTTGCCGGCGGAGTTGCGGCAAATTCCGGACTCAGGGATTCGGTAAAGGCAGCTGCAGAGAGCGAAGGCATGAATTTCTATATGCCTGAGCTTATATACTGTACCGATAATGCGGCCATGATAGGCGCTGCGGGTTACTATGATTTCATTGCCGGAAAGAGAGCGGATATGAGCCTGAATGCCATTCCGAATCTCAGAGTAGGAGAGAATAAGGGCAACAGCACGGTTATATCGTAAAGGGAGAAGAATATGGTATCAGCTATTGTTCTTGCGGCAGGAAGCGGAAGCCGTATGAATCAGAAAAAAGAAAAGCAGTTCCTTCTGCTTGACGGCAAGCCGGTCCTGTACTACAGCCTGAAGACCTTCGAGGCCAGTATCGTGGATGAGATCATTCTGGTGACGAAGGAAAAGGATATAGATTACTGCAGGGAAGAAATCGTTGAAAAGTACGGCTTTTCCAAGGTCAGAAGGATAGTATCCGGCGGCAAGGAGCGGTATGATTCCGTTCAGAAGGGAATGAGAGCGGCGGATAAAAGGAACAACATCATCATGATACATGATGCGGCCCGTCCTTTTGTGACCAACAGGATGATCCTGGACAGCATTTCCGCAGCAAGAAGATATAAAGCCTGTACGGTAGCGGTTCCTGTAAAGGATACCATTAAGGTAGTGGATGAGTACGAGTTCGGCGTGGAAACACCGGACAGAAGTACACTCTATATAATACAAACGCCTCAGACATTTGACAGAAAGCTTCTCAGGGAGGCATATGACCGACTTAGGATAAGTGGTGATAAAGACATAACCGACGACACCATGATAGTTGAAAGATACCTGGATCAGAGGGTAAAAATGGTGGAAGGAAGTTATAGAAATATTAAGATTACGACTCCGGAAGATATGCCTGTTGCAGAAGCACTGCTTTCTTCGCTATAATAGGGAGTCAGTAACGAACGTTTTTAATTAGGAGAAATGAACATGAGAAAATTCAGAAGGACCGTAGCGGGACTGATCATTGGAACTATGCTTTTATCAACAGCGAGCTGCGGAAGTCCGGATCCTGAGGATTATGAATACGGGAAAAGTCTTGAGCAGTTAACGGAAGAGGAAGTTGTGATAGCCAGCGGCGGAAACGGAACAGGTTCCGGTTCCGGATCGGGCGGATTATTCGATCCGAATAGTCTCGGCGGAGGAGACCCTAAGGAATTCGAAGGAGATTTCCAGCCGGTTGAGTATTCCGATACCGAGAACAAAGAATTTGAAGACTTCATAATGGAAGAGTTTAAGGAAGCGGTTACAGGTGATAACCTCAGCTATAACTTTACCGTGCTTGACGGAAGCAAGTACGGAATAGAGCCTCCGAGCCCTGCAACTCTGGGTGATGCCGAGGCTACAGAGGAAGCTATCCTTAAAGATATCGAAGAGACAAAAGAGAGATATGAGAAGCTGAAAGCTTTCGAAGGTCAGCCTATGACAGAGGAAGAGTACTTCACATATATCACTCTCAAAGATGATTATGAGCGTACCATGTTCACAAACGACAACTATCTCTTCTACGAGCCGTTCTCACCGATGAGAGGTTTTCAGGCAAATATCGGAACCAACTTCGCAGAGTACAGATTCGATGATGAGACAGACGTGCAGGACTATATCGATATGATGAACCAGCTTCCTGATTATGTGGCTCAGATCTGCGATTATGAGGATTACAGAGTTTCAAAGGGATTCTTCATGCAGGATGCAGCCTGTGACGATGTTATCGAACAGTGCGAGACTTTCGTTGAAGATCCTGAGAATAACTTCCTCATCAAGGAGTTCGATTCAAAGATCGACAATCTGGATTTCCTCACAGATGAGCAGAAGGCCGATTATAAGGCAAAGGATAAGGATGCCGTACTTAACGGAATCATTCCTGCCATGAACATGATCAAGGAATGCGTTGAGAAGAACAAGGGCAAGGCTACCGTAGAAGGCGGTCTCTGCGAGTACGAGAACGGTAAGGAATATTATACTCAGTACATCGTTCCTCATTTTGCCGGAACATCAAGAGATATAGATGAGATCATCGAAATGTATGAATCAAGATATACAGATTCCTTCTCACAGATGTCCATGGCATATCTTGCAAATCCGGATGCATATAACTTTATGGTAGAAAACATGGATACACTCTTTGAGAAGACCGACAGCATGAAGGTTGAAGACATAATCAACACTCTTATGTCAGAGGAAATGAGTGAATATCCGAAGCTTGATAACATTCCGTACAAGGCTGATTATCTGTCACCTGCCATGGAGTCGATCCTCGACAGCACACTGGCATATTACATGTCACCTGCTATCGATGACGAGGAGCATAACATTATCAGAGTTAACGGTTCACATACCGACGGAATGTGGGTAACTCTCGCACATGAGGGTTGTCCGGGACATATGTATCAGAATGCATACTTCCAGTCCACAAATCCTAATCCTTTAAGAGCTATCGCAAACTACATGGGTTATCAGGAAGGCTGGGCTGTATATACAAGTTACAACACACTGAAGACTTATGATTTCGACGGTACCGATGACGATGAAGTAGTAGGACAGCTTTACAGACTTAACGAAGAGCTGGGCTACATGCTTTACGGAAGAATCGATATCGGTGTTAACTATGAGGGATGGAGCGTTCAGGACGTTTCGGACTACATGAACGAGTGCGGTTTCAACGGCGAGTACGGACAGGAGCTTTACGATACTGTTGTAGGCGATCCGGGAGTATATCTCAGCTACTCACTCAGCGAGTACCTTATGGAGGAACTCAGAGAGAAGACGGAAAGTGCACTGGGAGACAAGTTTGATCCGGTAGAATTCCACAGAGTTATCCTTGAGGCAGGTCCTTGCCAGTTCGAACATCTGGAGTTCAAGCTTCAGGAATACATTTACGAGCAGCAGTAAGTTTTTAGACAAAACAGTTAAATTGCTCTAACATTTACGGTTGATTTTATCTTTATTTATTGTATAATAAATAACGGTTTGTTCATACAGACCTGAGTTTATTCGAACAATGTAAACTAAAATAATAATTATAAAGAAAGAGGTAAGAGGTAATGGCAAACGTTGATTTAACAAAGTATGGCATCACAGGTACAACTGAGATCGTTTATAATCCTTCATTTGAGGATCTTTTCGAAGAAGAGATGAAGCCTGAACTTACAGGTTTTGACAAGGGACAGAATACAGAGCTTGACGCAGTTAACGTTATGACAGGTGTTTACACAGGTCGTTCTCCTAAGGATAAGTTCATCGTTATGGATGACAACTCAAAGGACACTGTATGGTGGACAAGCGAGGAGTATCCAAACGACAACCATGTAGCTACACAGGAAGCATGGGAAGCTGTTAAGGAGATCGCTAAGAAGGAGCTTTCAAACAAGAGACTCTTCGTAGTAGATGCATTCTGCGGTGCAAACAAGGAT
>CACZHN010000133.1 GCA_902780985.1 uncultured Lachnospiraceae bacterium
CTGTTGCAGCTTCTGTCTTAGCTTCTGTAGCTGCTGCTGTTGTAGAATCTCCAGACTCGCCACATCCGGCAAGCATAGAAAGTGACATTGTAGCACCAAGCATAAGTGCTAACGCCTTTTTACCTTTAATCATTGTCTTAAACCCTCCTATTTAATTAAAGTTTACTTTGATGGTATAAGAATATCACAGGTTGTATAGTAATAGATTGCAACTATCTTTAATTTTTTATCATATATTTTAATAATTTTATAAGAAATGCACATAAAGATAGCACAATCTTGTCTCTTGACCTCTATAAAAGACAAAATTGTGCTATATTGTGCTAATTACGGTTGTTAAACTGTCTAATTATCCTCAAGAACGTTCATATATACGTCCTCTTTAAGATGAAATCCCGAATCTATGACCGTTTCATCTATATTATCCTTGGTTACCGCAATAGGATCCAGATAAACATAAGGCACATCATAGGCTCCGTCGTTAACTGTGTCTGCTATTCCGGTGATCTGCTTATCCTTTGCAAGCTGGATAGCATATTCCGCCGCAGTCTGCGCCAGTTTCTCCACCGGCTTATAAACCGTCATGACCTGAGTACCTTCCACTATTCTCTGGCAGGCCTCAAGATCCGCATCCTGTCCTACTATCTTTACCTTTCCGGCCATTCTGGCCTCTGCAAGTGTTCTTATTACGGTAGTTGCTATATTATCATTTCCGCACATGATTGCATCCGCTTCACTGATCTCATTCAGATGCTGACTTACGTAGTCCGCTGCTTCTTCAGCTTTCCAGCCGGGTGTATGGAAGCAGTCCTGAATCTCTATTCCATGGCTGTCCATAACTTCACGGAAGCCGCTCTCTACCATATATACATTGCTGTCCTCATTCGGTCCCGAAAGCATAAGAACCTTCTTCTTAGGAAGTCCTTCCTCCACAAGAGCTTCACCCATAAGATTTCCTACTTTCTTATTATCAAATGAAATGTACAGATCCACATCCGCATTTTTAATAAGTCTGTCATATGCGATTATCGGAATACCCGCATTCTTTGCTTCAAAGCATACATCGCTCAGACTCTCGGAATCGATACATACAATTACCAGTACATCCACTTTCTTCTCGATAAGATATCTTATCTGGGATTTCTGTGTTTCTATATCTCCGTTGGCATTCTGTACGATAACATCCGCGTTGCTGTCATACTCCTTGATCTTCGATACGAAAACATCGCAGTCACGTCTCCATCTTTCGATAATGAATGAGTCAAAGCTCATTCCTATCTTTATTCCGGTCGTTTCTTCCTGAACGCTTCCCGGCTTCTGCTCTTCTTCCGCCGTACAGGCAGTAAAGCACATCATGCATACCAGAAGCATAGCGGTCATTTTTACGAACCACGTTTTCTTGAATATATAACCCCTCATATCAATCCCTTTCAGTGTCAGCCTTTATACTCCGTCGGAGAAACTCCTACGCTCTTCTTAAATATCCTGCTGAAGTAATTAGGATTTGAATAACCTACTTCCAGACAGATTTCCTTCATACTCATATCTGTGTTATCCAAAAGTTCCTTTGCCTTCTCTATCCTTATATTTGTAAGATATTCTATGAAGTTTTCCCCCGTAGCTTCTTTGAATACTTTACTGAAATAGTACGGACTTATATCAACCTCTCTTGATACATCATCCAGTGAAATGTCTTTCTTAAAATTAGCCATTATAAAATCTCTGGCTCTGTCGATTACGCCGCTGGAACGGTTTTCCCTTCTGCTCATTACCGTATGGCAGGCCTCGGATATACGTTCCAGGAACCACTTCTTCAGACTGTCGTAATCCGGAGCGGAATTGATCACACCCAGATAGTCTTCTCTTGATCTGAACTTATATGTATTTCCGCTCTTCTGATATGCCACGCTTTCCGCACGAAGTACGAATTCCAGCGTTTTAAGCTTAATGTCTTCCGAATATCCGCCATAGCTTTCTCTCATCCATTCGAAGAACTGGCCTGCCGAACTTATAGCCTTATTGATATCTCCCTTTCTTACACTCTCAAAGATTGTTTCTTCAAGATCGATAGGATAATCCTCTTCATAGTCGCAGCCGATGGCAAGGTCGTCCGAATGAACAACCGAACCTGTGGTCATAGCCAGACTGTCCAGCGCCTCATTATAGGATATCATCTGCTTATCAAGCGGCTTCACGCATCCCACACCTGCTCTGAATACGCATTCCAGCTGAGCATTCAGGCGTCGTACCATGTTTCTTGCCGTATCGATGATCTCTATTCTTTCATTATAATCAAATTCCTTCTTATCATAAGGAATAAATATAGCTATCTTATTTGCCATAACAGGACCCACTATTCCCTGGAAATAGCTCTTTACAATCTCCCTCAGGTCTCTGATACGGTTCTGTATCCTGACAGAAGTTCCCACCGCATTTGTCATGAAACTTCCCTCCTGCTGCTCGCCGAATACCAGTGCCAGCATATATCCGTAATCGGATTCTATCTCGAGGATCTTCTTGAAGTTCTCCAGATCCTCCTTGAACAGATCCTGAAAAAGCATGTTGTAGATAAGACCGCTTTCGATGATCGGTGTAACCGTCTCCATCTTCTCAAGGATTTCCAGTTCTCTCGAACGCTTCTCTCTTTCAACGTTCACCTGTTCCATGGCTTTTTTCACGGTCATGATAAGCTGATTCCTGTCCACCGGCTTATTCAGGTAATCCATAACACCCTGGTTTATGGCTTCCTGAGCATATCCGAACTTATCATACGCGGAGATAACTATAAATATGATACCGGTATTTCTCTTCCTTATCTCCTTTATGGCATCGATACCGTTGATACCCGGCATCCTGATATCCATAAGAGCAATATCCGGCCTGAATCTTTCGGCAAGCTCAATGACGCTTCGACCTGTCTTTGCCGATTCGATCATTACTTCATCTCCGAACTCTTCTTTTAGTATATATGTAAAGGAATCAACCACTATTCCTTCATCATCTGCAAGCATTATGCGATACATTTTATTCCTCCGCAAAAGGCACGGTTATAACAACCTCCGTACCCTGATCCCTTCCGTTACTGATTATCTCAAAATTATTGCTTCCGTTATAGTAAAGCCTCAGTCTTTCTATAACATTGTGAAGTCCCACACCGTTGCCCTTCTTCTTATCGTTTTCAGGCTCACTCTTATATTCGCCGTTCAGGACTTCCCTGATGAGTTCCTGACTCATGCCCACACCGTTATCCATAATGCTTATGCACACATTGTCATCCACACTGTAAACGGACAGGCTGATCTTCTTCGTTCTCTCGATATTTCTGATACCGTAATTTACGCTGTTCTCCACTATCGGCTGAAGTATCATTCCCGGAATCCTAATATTCATAAGGTCCTCACTTTCGATTTCCTTTGTGAAATGTATTTCTCCGGAAAAACGTACATTAAGAATATAGATATAAGTATCTACCAGCTGTATCTCCTGTGCCAGCGAAACTTCGTCGTTTTCCTGTATATTGTATCTGAAAAATGCAGCCACCTGCTGTATGTATTCGGATGTCCTGTCAGCTCTCTCCATGGTGGCCAGCTGTGCTCCCGCATTCAGTGTATTAAACAGAAAATGCGGATTTATCTGTGCCTGAAGATACTTAAGATGGGCATCCTTAAGATGAGCTTCCATCAAAAGCTCTTTTTCTTTGAGAAGCTGTTCCTTCTCCATACTCTCTTTAAGTCGTGTAAGATATCCCGGGATACTGCTAACCATCTGGTTAAATGCAACGGTAACCTTTCCAACCTCATCACGGCTGTGAACCCTTACCACTCCAACCTGATCCAGTTGTCCGTCGGCAACCTTATCGGCCGCCACCGCCAGTTCATTAAGCGGTCGGGTTATATTTCCCGTAACAAGCAATACCAGCATGACATCAAAAAGCGCCATGATAAGAAATGCAGCAATACTGGATGCCTCAAGAAATCCCAGAGATGTAGAAAGGGATTTATAACTTTCCGTATTTCCACGGAATCTGTATCCGTTCAGACTAGTGATATATGTCTTTATATATGAATATATCTTCTTGGCTTCTTCGTACTCGTCTCTGTATCTCTCAACATTACGACCACGCTTAGCCTCAATGGTGTATTCCGTAAGCATGAGATATCTGCCGGACATACTGTAAATGTCCCTCTCCATCATCTTCAGCTGATTATCCGTAATTCGGGTTTCAAGACCTTCCAAAAGCTTTTCGTAAGTCTGCACAGCCCTGTAGTACTCATCCAGTGCGTCGGTTCCCTTGGTATTGAGATATCCCGTCATACTGTTCTCAACCTTCTCGAGAGCGTCTTCCAGTTCATTCAGCTTTACATTTCCTACATATATATCATCCAGCTGCTGCGTCATTCGATTCAGGATGAGATACATTATGGAGTTAACGGAAAGGATAAGAAGCATGGTTCCCACGATAACCAGCGAAAGCTTGGTCCTGAGATGCATGTTCTTAAATCTTCTACTCATCTTCCTGAGCATCGTCCTGCCCTCCTTCCTCGGAGGCGCCGGACAGAGTTTCCGCGCTCACAAGACTTGCATCGATAAGATAGAATTCACTTACGTATCCGCTCTCTCTGTACTCGTTAAGAGCCTCTACGGATACGCGTCCCATCTGATTAGTATCGATAACGATCGTAGATCTGATAACGTTTTTCCTGATAGCCGATTCGATAGTCGGGGACGTGTAATATCCAAAGATTTCCACTTCACCAACCTTGTTGTAATCAACTACGGTCTGATATACGCAGAGAGTATTCTTCTCACTGAGACATACGATAACATCAGGGATATCCTTCTGTCCTACGAAGATATCTCTGATCTCCTCCTCTGCGGAATATTCCTTATCACTGCTGATAGCTTTATTGGTAATGCTTATCCTGTCGGACATTTTCTCTTCTTCAACCTTTTCACGGATAGCTGTGGATAAGACAGACTGAGTTCCGTTGGAAAGAGTCTCGTCGATGAGAACCATAACATTACATTTCTTCATATTTTTTTCGCGGACATATTTACAGATTTCCGTACCGTAATCTTTTCCGAGATTGTATCCGCTGACTCCGACAAAACTCTTACGCTTTGTCTCCATGTTATCTTCGGATACCGTAACTACCGGAATGCCGCGGGCCTCTGCTTCCTTAAGAAGATTTGCCCTTCTGTAACTGTCATCACCCTCAATGATAATACCGCTTACATCCGAGTTGATGGCTATTCTGATCATATCCTCTTTAGTGATATCATCTTCTATATTCTCACCCATGAGCTCTACATATGAGTTGGTCCTTTCACCTTCCTCACGGGCTCCCTGATATATACTCTGCCAATAATCCGTATCCCTGTTATCCGTAATGATAACATAGTAATTTTCGTATGTACTGTATTCGGCAGTCGCCATAAGCTTTCTTGTTTCCCTGAATCTGAGCTGGAAATAGATTATACTCACGACAATAATGCCCACAAGCATAATACCCAGGGCAACTGTTATAAACATTATTAATCTTCTGTTGGACTTACGATTCTTATTCACTTATCCAACCTCACTTAGCGTTTCAATCGAGAATTATCATACCATATATAAATGATTCTGTAAAAATAAACTGCACCGAAAAAGCTCCCATTCATGCTCTTCCGGTGCAGTTCCCCCTACAAATACTTACTATTAGACTATTTAATTAATTCGGATATTATTCATCCACTTTTACGAAGACCAGATTTTCCATTCCGTAAAAATCAGCGTCTTCTCTATCCAGGTCAAATGTAATTGACTTTTTACTCTTGTCATACTTAGCCATTCCCATGCCTGTTTTATCATCCCATTTAAAATTTATTTTATTTCCGCTAAAAGAAACCGTTCCGTGATATTCTGTTTCCGAAACTACCGTTCCCTCATAGGTGACATTGGTATAGAATACACAATCCTTTCCATCGATAGTAATATATGTTTCCATATCTACTCCTGTCAGATCCATCTGTTCACCATTGGCTTCCATAATCTTACGGAATACTTCATCCAGGTTCTGTACGGTGTATTTTCCGTCTCTGTTTGCAAATACGCCAAAGCTTATACATAACACCAATGCAAGAACCGCTAAAGCGATTGCCGCAAATATAACAGGAAGCTTGCTTTTTGATTTTGCTGCCGGTGTATATGGATCCGAATAACTCTGTGTACCGTTATAATCATATGAAGATATATAACCGTTTGAGCTTCCGGAGCCCTGAGCCTCGTCTTTCGAACTGTTCGGAATTATTGTAATTCCCTGTCCGAGGGAGCTCGAAGGCTCCTTTCTCATAATTATCTCTCCACATACAAAACACTCTTTTGATCCGTCCGGAATATCAGCTCCGCAAAAAGGACATATCATTTTTTTGTTTCCTCCTAGATATAAATAGTTTTAATTTATTTGTATTTATTTAGTTTTTGAATTTTAATGTATTACTTGTTATCATCATCAGACTCAACTTCCTTGAATGAAGTTGTATCATCGGAACCTTCATCACTTTCTGTCTTCTCAATCTGCTTTGCTGCATCTCCGCCCTTATTCTTAAGGAAGTTGGTTGCAACTGAGTTAAGATCTACACCGAGTGAATCCGATAAGCCGTCAATTGTCTGCTTGAATGACTTTGTAACGTCCTCTGTAAGTCGTGCTGTGTTGCCGTCACCGTACATTGTGATCTTATCGATCTTTCCGAGAGGCTCAGCAATAGCACGAGCAACTTCCGGATACATCTTACAAAGCATCTCAATGATAGCAGCTTCACCGTACTTCTTCATAGCTTCTGCTTTCTTGTCGATACCGGCAGCCTCAGCTTCTGCTTTTGCCTGAATGGCAGCAGCTTCTGCTTCACCTTTTGCCTTAATAGCGGCAGCTTCTGCTTCAGCCTTAGCTTTAATAGCAGCAGCTTCCTGCTCCATAGCATACTTATCAGCCTCTGCCTGAATTCTCTTTGCTTCAGCAGCCTTCTCAAACTCGAACTTCTTAGCTTCAGCTTCCTTCTGTCTCTTGAAGAGGTCAACCTCTGCCATCTGCTGCTGACGATACTTATCAGCATCGGCCTGCTTACGGATCTGAGCGTTGAGTTCCTGCTCCTTAACGGAAG
>CACZHN010000134.1 GCA_902780985.1 uncultured Lachnospiraceae bacterium
TGCTCATCTGTCAGATTCTTATAGAAAGCTTCAGCCTGACGGGATATCTTATCTTCTTCGTCAGCCGAAAGCTTGATGCCGTACTCTTCCGCCTTGGTGCAGAGAACCTTTACTCTCACGATGGACTCGATGATATCCTTTCTTGTGAGGGCTTCCATGTTTTCGGTCTCCGTTTCGGAAACGGGAACTTCCATTCCCCAGACATTATCACCGTAGCTCTTCTCATACTGCTCTATGATGGTGTTGGCATATACATAAACCTCACCCAGAGAAATGTCTTCCCCCGCAAAGGTGAATACTATGTCCGATTTAATGCTGTTTTCCACGCCCTCCTCGGTTCTTGTACAACCGGAGAGAACCGCCAGCATGAGAACAAGTACGCATATTATATTTTTAAAACTGTGTCTCTTCTGCATTTCCATATCCTTAAGCAGTCGTGTTGTCAAAAAGATTTTCGCGAATATCACGGATTCCGTCTTCTATCGCAGTAAGCATATCGTCCTGGATAAGCTTCGAAGTTCTGATGGCAAATCCCGATTTCTTTGCATTTACCACCCTGATATTATTCTTATATTTTTTCATATACTTCGGAATCCTGTCAACAAGTATATCAGCATCCGGAACAAAAAGATACTGTACAAATCCGTCCTGATATTTTATGTCGGACATACGTGCTTCGTGAGCCGAAGCTTTGAGCACCGCTATCCTTATAAGTCTCAGGAATACCTTCGGAGGTTCGCCGAAACGGTCTTTTGCTTCTTCTATGATAAGATCCGCATCTTCCTGATTTTCAATCCTTGCTATTCTCTTGTATAACTCCAACTTCAGATATTCGTTTCGAACATATTCGTCAGGTATGTACGCATCCACCGAAAGATCCACTGAGGTATCGAAGTCCGTATACTTTTCTTTTTCGCCCAGTCTGGTCCTGATGGCTTCGTTCAGCATCTTGACGTACAGGTCATAACCGACCTCTTCCAGATGTCCCGACTGTGAGCTTCCCAGAATATTTCCGGCACCTCTGATCTCAAGATCCTTCATGGAGATCTTGTAGCCCGAGCCAAGTTCCGTGAACTCTCTGATGGCGGAAAGTCTCTTCTCCGCAACTTCCTTGATCATCTTGTCCCTTCTGTAAAGAAGGAAGGCGTATGCATTTCTGTCCGAACGTCCTACACGGCCTCTCAGCTGATACAGCTGGGAAAGTCCGAAATTATCCGCATTATGGATAATGATGGTATTTACGTTCGGTATATCCAGTCCCGTCTCGATGATGGTCGTGGATACAAGCACATCTATCTCTTTATTGATGAAGCGATGCATGACATCCTCAAGCTGACGCTCCGGCATCTTACCGTGGGCAAATTCCACCACCGCTTCCGGAAGCATGCTCCTGAGTTCCATCGCCACTCTCTCTATATCGTCAACTCTGTTGTAAACATAGTAAACCTGTCCCTGTCTTGCCAGCTCACGGCTTGCCGCTTCTCTGACGATCTCCCTGTCATATTCCATGACATAGGTCTGGATAGGACGTCTGTCTACCGGAGCCTCTTCCAGGATACTCATATCCCTTACTCCGATAAGGCTCATATGAAGAGTTCTCGGAATAGGCGTTGCCGTAAGAGTCAGCACGTCTACCGTCTTCTTCATCTGCTTGATGGTCTCTTTATGCTTAACACCGAATCTCTGTTCCTCATCGATGATGAGAAGTCCCAGATTCTTGAAGTTTACATCCTTTGACAGAAGTCTGTGGGTTCCGATGACTATATCCACCGCTCCCTTTGACGTATCTGCCAGAGTCTTCTTTATATCTTTAGGCGTGCAGAATCTGGACATCATCCTGATTTCCACAGGATAGTCCTTCATACGCGCTTTAAAGGTCTCGTAATGCTGTTCCGCCAATATTGTAGTCGGAACAAGATAAGCCACCTGTTTGCCGTCCTGAACCGCCTTAAAAGCCGCCCTGATGGCAACCTCGGTCTTACCGAAGCCTACATCACCGCAGATAAGTCTGTCCATGATGCGGTCGCTTTCCATATCCTTCTTGGTGTCCTCGATGGCCCTTAACTGATCCGGCGTCTCATCGTACGGGAACAGCTCCTCGAACTCCTTCTGCCATACCGTATCCTCGGAGTAGGAATATCCCTTCTCCTTACGTCTTATAGCATACAAAGTAACCAACTCGTCCGCTATGGAATCCACCGTCATCCTTACACGGCTTCTGGTCTTGTTCCACTCCGGACTTCCCAGCTTATGCAGCTTCGGAGCCTTGGAATCCTTATTGGAATACTTACCTATAATAGACAGCTGCTCAACAGGAATAAAAAGCTTTCCGTTGTTGGCATATTCAATATTGATGTAATCTCTTTTTCTGCCGTCCATTTCCACCTGCTCGATACCTCTGTAGATACCGATACCGTGGCGCTCGTGTACGACATAATCACCTATGCTTATATCACTCAGGCTGTTCAGTCTTTCGCCGGAAAACTTCTTCGGAAGCTTTCTGTGCTTCTCGTTCTTCTTGCTGAAGATATCGTTCTCGCTGAGGACTGCCAGCTTGATATCCGTCATCTCAAATCCCACCGGAAGATTTCCGTTGGTGACCATTACTTCTCTTTCTTCGAGAACTCTGGTACTGCTGGCGGAGAAAAATGCGGGAATGCTTTCCTCATTCAGTCTGTCCACCAGTCTCTTTCCCCTTGTGGTTGAAGGAGACACAATGACAACCTTATACTTATCGTTTCTCCACTTCTTTATCTCTTCGATAAGCCTGTCCACCGCTCCGTTAAATGAAACGATGCTCCTGGATGCTATCTGCAGGGACTCCGCTGCTTCGAAGCCCGGATCCTGATGATAGAACTCCGAGAAAAGGATCGGCTTTCTGAGACTTATCTCGGCAATGGTACGCTCATTATCATAAAGAATGTCCATCTGTCCCGGAAGGATATAACCGCCATCGTAGCGTCCTTCCATGGATGCCGCAAATTCCTTATAGTACATGGATGCTCTCTCCGATACTCTTACCGGATCATCCACATAGACCGGTGTTCCCTTCGGAAGGTAATCCAGGAAGGAAACCGTTGATGTATAGAAATATCCTATCAGGCTGTCGATTCCCGACTTGGAATCGAATTCCTCGATATCCTCTTTCAGATGCTTTACGGCGGAGTTCAGTCTTGCATACTGCTCCGTCTTAAATGCCTTCTTCAGTTCGGCCGCACGCTTCTCGTGATCGCTCTCGATCCTTGAGATTCCTCGGCTGATACGAGCCTTTGTAAGTACGTATTCCGTTGCCGGGAAGATGCTGAACTCATCTACGGTTTCAATGGATCTCTGGGACTCCACGTCAAAATATCTGATGGAATCAACCTCGTCACCGAAGAGCTCAACACGACAAGGGCACTCTTCTGTAAGAGGGAATATATCGATTATTCCTCCTCGCACAGAAAACTGCCCCGGAGCTTCAACAAGCGTTACATTTTCATAGCCCAGCATGATGAGCAGGGATTTAACCGCGTCGATATCGACTACCTCTCCCACTCTCAGTGATATGGTCCTGTCCTTGATATACTTGATATCAGGAAGTTTATCCATAAGACCGTCTACCGTTGTTATGATAACTGTAGGCTCGCCTGAAATTATTCTTTTTATGATCTCAAGTCTCCTGCCGGCTGTTACATTACCGTGCACATCCGCATAGTAAAACAGCACATCCTTGGCAGGATAGATAAATGTATTCCTGTCGTAGAACTTATAGTCCTGATACAGCTTCTCGGCTCTGGCCTCGTCATAGGTTACCATGAGAATGAAAGGACTCTTTCCTCTGGTAGCCTCTGCCAGAAGCGGTCTTGCGGAGCTTGTCATGCCCCACAGCTGCAGCGGACGAGGGGAACTCTTTATCTTGGATACGATCCCCGCTTCCTCGACAGGCGAGATAAGCGCTTTCATAGTACTTCTCTCCCTTAATGGCTGAACTTATTCATAGCCGAAGCTACTCCGTTCTTAATTATCTCTACAGTTGCGTCAGCCGCCGTCTTTACAGCATCTCTTACGGCAGGCAGTTCGCTGTCCGGGAATCTTCCCAGCACATGATCGGCCAGATCCCAGCCTTCCGGCTTCTTGCCGACTCCGATCTTTATCCTGTCGAACTCCTCGGTGCTGATCATCTGTATGATATTCTTCATACCGTTATGACCGCCGGCACTGCCCTTTTCACGGATTCTTACAGTTCCCACATCCAAATCCACATCGTCATAGATGACGATCAGATTCTTAGGCTCGCATTTGTAATAATGCAGCAGCTGCTGAACCGACTCTCCGCTCAGATTCATAAATGTCTGAGGCATGGCAAGAAGCACCTTCTCGCCGTCCAGGATAAGGCGGCCCGTAAGCGCCTTACACTCCGCTCTGTCCAGTCTGATGTTATATCTGTCCGCCAGTTCAAGTACTGTGGAAAAGCCCATATTGTGACGCGTTCCCGCGTATTTAACACCCGGATTACCGAGTCCGACAACTATCTTCATATTTCTGTTACTGTCTCTCCTGCATGATCTTTTCAGCTGTCTCAAGCTGAAGATGGGTATTTACACCCAGAATTTCATCGTTATTATCTACCGGAACCGCTCCGACCTTCATACCTGCGCCCTTAATGATGGCAATGGTATCTGTCAGATAATACTCACCCTGAGCGTTATCGTTGGTGAGCTTACCGAGGGATGCCGTAAGCGCCTCGGAATTGAAAATGTACATTCCGGAATTGATCTCCTTAACTGCGGCTTCCTCTTCGTTGCAGTCCTTCTGCTCTACTATCTTCTGGAATGCTCCGGCCTGATCTCTGATGATCCTGCCGTAACCTGTTGCATCCGGAAGTATTGCGGAAAGCACGGTCACTCCGTTTCCGCTCTTTACATGAGTATCCACCAGCTTCTTAAGAGTCTCTCCTGTGATAAGCGGTGTATCTCCGCAAATGATCATTACATTTCCGTCTACACCTATGAAATCGGCCGCACACTTAACAGCATGGCCTGTTCCCAGCTGTTCCTTCTGCTCGGCAAATGATATAGGCTCCTTGATCTCGCCTATTCTTATATAACTCTCAACCTCGCTCTTAACAAGGCTTCCCTTATATCCTATTATAACGCAGCTTTCTTCTGCTCCCGCAGCTGCTGCAGCCTGAAGCGGATATACCACCATTGGCTTGTCACAGACCTTGTGAAGAACCTTCGGAAGGTCCGAAGCCATTCTTGTACCCTTGCCTGCGGCAAGAATAAGACATTTAAGTTTACTCATGTCGATTCTCCTTCATATGCCGAATTTTCGGCGTTTCATATCTCCGATATTATATATATAAAATCCGCATTTTTCAAGCATTTGAACAAGTTAGCACGGAATAGGAAATTAAAATAGGGACTTCGAATCGCGAATCCGAAGTCCCCGTAACCCCACAAACTGAAGTGATATATAGTCTATATTAACTTTCTTCTTCGGTTATCGGTGTCTCAGCATACTTTTCAAGTATGTAGTCCTGAATCCTAGCCCTTGTTTCAGAGTTGATAGGATGAGCTATGTCCCTATACTCGCCATCAACTGACTTACGGCTTGGCATTGCGATGAAAAGTCCCTTCTCACCTTCAATGACCTTAATATCATGGATGACAAACTCATTGTCTATCGTGATAGAAACAATGGCCTTCATCTTACCTTCTTTTGTTACTCTTCTTACTCTTACATCCGTTATCTGCATATTAAAAACCCCTCCCCTTTAGAGTGTATATCTGAAACTTTTCTCTATAACGATTTTCGGCTTACCCGGCTCACCGGTATGGACTGTATTGGCCTTAATTGTGTCTCGGCTCTCTACTATACAGTTCTCAATGTAGCAGTTATCACCGATATGTACATCATTAAGTATTATTGAATTCTTGATCACGCAGTTGTTTCCAACATATACCTTCTTAAAGAGAACCGAGTTTTCTACCGATCCGTTGATAATACAACCGCTTGCTATCAAGCTGTTTGAAAGTGTTGCATCACCGTTATACTTAGCAGGAGGAAGATCCTCTACCTTTGTATAAACGCCCGGATTCTCACGGAAGAAGAAGTCTCTAACATCTCCCTTCAGGAAGTCCATATTGGTTCTAAAGTATGAATCTATAGAACCGATATTTCTCCAATATGTCTCCAGCCTGAATGCATTTATCTTCTTTACATTCTTATATCTTATAAGAATATCCTTAACGAAGTCTGTTCTTCCCTCGGCCGCGCACGCCTCGAGAAGCTCAATGAGCTGACGGCGTCTTACTACGTAAACTCCGATGGATGCTGTGTTTGTTTCTGCTACGAGCGGTTTCTCTTCAAAATCGAGAACTCTGCCGTTTTCTCCGACCTTTACAACTCCGAATCGGCTGATATCATCCTCGTCAGCCTTGATATCCTTCGTAACGATCGTGATGTCCGCATTCTTGGCTATATGGTCCTCAAGCACCTTATTGTAGTCCATCTTATAGACACCGTCTCCCGATGCTATAACTACGTAAGGCTCATGTGCATCCTTGAGGAAGTTAATATTCTGATAGAGCGAATCAGCTGTACCCTTGTACCAATAACTGTTTGTACTTGTTATGGTCGGCGTAAAGATGTACAGACCGCCCTGCTTTCTTCCAAAGTCCCACCACTTGGAGGAATTAAGATGCTCGTTAAGTGACCTTGAATTGTACTGTGTAAATACAGCAACTTTCTGTATATGGGAATTCGACATGTTCGACAGCGAAAAGTCAATTGCTCTGTAGCAGCCTGCCACCGGCATAGCAGCTACCGCACGCTTAGCTGAGAGGTCTCCCATTCTGCTGCTGTTTCCGCCTGCTAATATAATACCTATCGCTCTCATCACTCA
>CACZHN010000135.1 GCA_902780985.1 uncultured Lachnospiraceae bacterium
AACAAACGAAGCAAGAGCACTTCTGCTTCTTCAGGATAACGGAGTTATAACACTTAAGGAAGGCGCAGGCCTTACAGCAACAGTACTTGATATAGTTGACAACCCAAAGAACATTCAGATTCAGGAGCTTGAAGCAGCTCAGGTATCAAGAGTTAAGGATGAAGTAGCATTTGTAGTACTTAACGGTAACTATGCACTTGAGGCAGGATTCTCTGTAGCTAAGGATTCAATCGCATACGAGACATCCGATTCAGACGCAGCAAAGACATACGTAAACATCATCGCAGTTAAGGAAGGAAATGAGAACAACGAGGGTATCAAGGCTCTTGTAGAAGTACTTAAGTCAGATGAGATAAAGACATATATCACAGATACATACGACGGTGCGGTTATTCCGTTCGAAGACTAATTAATCAACCGATTGGAGACGAAGATGAGCTTTATAGAAGTAGAAAACCTGACAAAAGAATTTGAAGTAAACGGCGAAAAGCTGACAGCGCTTGATAATATCAGTCTTTCTATCGAAGAGGGCGAAATCTTCGGAGTAATAGGACTGTCCGGGGCCGGAAAAAGTACATTTGTAAGATGCTTAAACCTCCTGGAAAAGCCGACCTCGGGAAAGGTTCTTATAAACGGCGACGAGCTTTCTACTCTTAAAGAGAGGGAGCTTAGAGATAAAAGAAAAAATATTGGAATGATATTCCAGCATTTCAACCTGCTTATGCAGAGAAATGTACTCGACAATGTGTGCTTCCCACTTGAGATTTCGGGCATGAAAAAGAAGGAAGCAAGAAAAAAGGCACTGGAATACCTGGAAATAGTTGAGCTTGCCGATAAGGCAAAGTCTTATCCGGCTCAGCTTTCAGGCGGCCAGAAACAGCGAGTAGCTATAGCCAGAGCCCTGGCATCGGATCCGCGGATCATCTTATCCGATGAAGCAACCAGCGCACTCGATCCGCAGACCACACGCAATATTCTAAACCTCCTGAAAAAAATAAATACCCAATACGGTATCACCATAGTAGTTATTACCCATGAAATGCGTGTTGTCCGCGAAATCTGCGACAGGGTAGCCGTACTCGATCACGGCGAGCTGAAGGAAGAAGGAAGGGTCGGCGAGATATTTGAAAATCCAAAGACCAGGGCGGCTAAGCGGCTTATTTTGGAAAACGAATATGACGAAGAAGAAAGGAAGGTGGGATGATGACAGCAGATAAGATGTTTGAAATGCTCCTATCGGGAACGGGGGAGACACTTCTCATGGTTATCATTTCCACGGCTATGGGATATGTGATAGGTCTTCCTCTGGGAGTGGTGCTTACGGTTACCGACTCAAAGGGAATATCGCCTAATCCGGCGGTATATAAGGTTCTGGACGCCATAGTAAATGTGACACGAAGTGTTCCTTTCCTTATTCTTCTTATACTTATACAGCCTCTTACAAAACTTATTGTAGGAAAGAGTTACGGAACTCTGGCAACGGTAGTTCCTCTTACTGTTGCTGCAACACCGCTTATAGCAAGAATGGTTGAAAGCTCCCTCAAGGAAGTGGACAGCGGAGTGGTGGAAGCGGCCGTCAGCATGGGCGCGGATAAGCGCAGGATAGTAACAAAGGTTCTTGTACCGGAAGCAAGGATATCGCTTCTCATCGGAGTGACCATAGCCCTCGGTACGATACTCGGATACTCGGCTATGGCAGGTGTTGTCGGCGGCGGAGGTCTGGGAGATATAGCCATAAGATACGGTTATTACAGATACGAAACACGTATCATGATCATAACGGTTGTGGTACTGGTAGTACTTATGCAGGTACTTCAGTGGACGGGAAATTTCCTGTCCAAGAAGCTGGACAGACGTAAATAAAGGGTGGTATAACATGAACTTTCAAGCGATAACAGAATATATTCCTCTGTATTGGGATGCAATGCTTCTTACCCTGAAGATCGGTTGGACCGGTATCCTCCTTTCGATAATAATAGGATTTGTAACTGCTCTCATCAGGCAGCATAAGATTCCCGTATTATCACAATTTACCCACGGATATATAGAACTCTTCAGAAATACACCTCTGATGGTTCAACTGTTCTTTATGTATTTTGCACTTCCAAGACTCGGACTTCCTATGAATGCCGAGTCTTGCGGTGTTTTGGGAATAGCACTCTTCGGCGGTGCATACATGTCGGAAACGGTACGAAGCGGTATGGAGGCCGTAGATAAGGGACAGATGGAAGGAGCACTTTCACTGGGATTCAGCCCTCTCAAAGCAGAGCTTTTCGTGATCATCCCTCAGGCGGTAGCTACCAGCGTTCCCGCATTTACGGCAAATATCATATTCCTGCTGAAGGAGACCAGCGTATTCTCCGCTATCAGTCTTATGGATCTCATGTTTACCGCAAAGGATCTGATAGGACTGTACTATAAGACAACGGAATGCCTGCTGCTCCTGGTAATATTCTATCTGATAATTCTTCTTCCCGTATCCTTTGCGGGAAGCGTAGTTGAGAAGAAGTTGAGGTTTGTATGATGAGTGATCTGGGTTTTGACGTTCTCTTTAAAGGACGAAATATGATAAGACTTCTGGAGGGACTGTGGGTTTCTCTCAGGATAAGTCTGATAGCGGTTCTGATCAGCATAGTTCTGGGTCTGATCATCGGAACGGCTATGAGCAGGAACAATCCTATAGTGAACTTCATAAGCCGTCTCTATCTGGAGATAGTGAGGATCATGCCTCAGATGGTGCTGCTCTTCATCGTATTCTTCGGAACCACAAAAGTTATGGGAATTAACCTTGAAGCGGAAGTTGCATCGGTGATAGTCTTCAGTTTCTGGGGAACGGCGGAAATGGCCGACCTGGTAAGAAGCGCCATATTAAGTATTCCTGCGGGACAGCGGGAAGGCGGTATGTCGCTGGGACTTTCGGAACTGCAGATTTACGTATATATACTCATCCCTCAGACGGTGAGAAGGCTTATCCCGCTTACCATTAACCTCATAACGAGAATGATCAAGACCACCAGTCTTGTCATGATGATAGGTGTGGTCGAAGTGCTGAAGGTAGGTCAACAGATCATAGAAGCCAACAGAAAATCTTCACCGAATGCGGCCTTCGGAATATACGCAGTGGTATTCATGCTGTATTTCGTAATGTGCTGGTCGATAAGCTTAATGTCACAAAGATTGGAAAAGCGCTGGGCATAGATGCCGCAGCGCTTTTATAGTGGAAAAATATGCCGTTTTGTGTGATAATTAACAGTGATACCTGAAAGGAAATATGACCATTGGAAAGAGAAACTAAAGCAGTAATTTTCGACATGGACGGAACATTACTGGATACGGAAAGAATATATCAGAAGTATTGGAAGATAGCTGCTGACGAACTGGGATATGATCTCAGTACGGAGCAGCTGCTTCTTCTAAGAAGCCTGGGACACAGTTTCGGCATTGAACAGATGAAGGAACTGACAGGATCCGCCGAAGCTTACGATGAGATAAGAGATTACAGAAAGAAGCTTATGGATCCGATCATGAAGGATATGAAGGAAATCCCTTTGAAACCGAAGGTAAAAGAGGCTCTTGCATATCTGAAGGATAAGGGGATCCGTCTTGCTGTAGCTACAGCCACACGACGTGACAGGACGGAGGACTATCTGGGTAGAACCGGGCTTATAGATTATTTCGATGAATTGATCAGCGCCCGTGAAGTTGCAAACGGAAAACCCGCACCGGACGTATATCTCTATGCCTGCGAGATGCTGGGAATCAGACCGGAGGAAGCTTTTGCGGTGGAGGACGCACCTAACGGCATCAGATCCGCTGCGGCTGCCGGCTGCAGAGCCATAATGGTACCGGACCTTTCGGAACCGGACGAAGAGCTGCGCAGACTTATAGTATACAGAGCGGACGATCTGCTCGATGCGGCGGAGTATATTTATGCTGGGAAATAAAAAAGATAAACATACATATATGACCGAAACTCCTGTACCGAAGCTGATAACAAGTCTGGCTATACCGACGATCATCAGCATGCTGGTCACAGGTTTATACAATTCGGCGGATACATATTTTGTAGGACAGATTCCGAAAAATGCCACACAGGCCGCGGCTGCGGTAGGACTGGTATTTCCGATAATGGCTGTGATACAGGCCATGGGATTCCTGTTCGGACACGGTTCGGGAAACTTCCTCTCCAGAATGCTGGGAGCGGGACGAAAGAAGGAAGCTTCGGAGATGGCTTCCACAGGCTTCGCAATGGCCCTTATAATCGGCGTGATACTGGCACTGGCAGGAAATCTCTGCATAAAGGATATAATCGATTTCTTCGGCTCGGGAGAGGTCTCGGCGGAGACTGTCAGCATGGCATCGGACTATGCAAGGATCATCCTTATCGGAGCTCCTTTCATGATGTGCCAGTTTGTAATAAACAATCAGCTGAGATTTCAGGGAAGTGCGGTTTATGCCATGATCGGCCTTATGTGCGGAGCAGTCATAAACATTTTCCTGGATCCGTTACTGATACTGGCTATGGGCATGGGAGTCCGCGGAGCTGCCATTGCAACCATATCGGGTCAGATAACCAGTTTCTTCGTGCTCCTTATAGGAAGTCGAAGAGGAGAAAATATAAGACTGAGCCTGAGAGATGTCCACATAAACGGATATTATATAGTTCAGGTGATCAACGGAGGAATCCCTTCTCTCTTCAGACAGGGACTTGCGGCACTGGCATCAATCCTTATGAACAGAGCTGCAGGCGCTTACGGCGGAGAAGTGGCTATAGCCGGAATGTCCATCGTATCAAGGGTTATGCTGATGCTTTCATCGGCTCTCATAGGATTCGGACAGGGATATCAGCCGTTATGTTCGTATAATTACGGCGCGGGCCTTAAGGGAAGAGTCCGCGAAGGATATTGGTTCTGCGTAAAGTGGGGAACGGCAGCGCTCCTCGTTATATCTGTTGCCTGTTACTTTTACGCACCGCAGATAATCGCATTTTTCAGAGATGATCCGGAGGTAGTGAGTGTCGGAGAAGTGGCACTCAGATTCCAGGCGGTTGTCTTTCCGGCAAATGCGATCATAGTCATGACAAACATGATGCTTCAGTCCATCGGAAAGGGTGTAAAGGCCTCAATTTCGGCCTCTGCAAGAAACGGTTTATTCTTTATTCCGATGATACTTTTACTGCCGAAAATGTACGGTCTGACGGGCGTGGAAGCGGCTCAGAGTGTTGCCGATGCCCTGACACTTTTCCTTTCGATTCCGTTTGCTGCATCAGAATTGAAAAATATGAAGGAAATACGTTAAAAAAAGCAATAAAAATAGCATATTTTATATAAAAACCTATGGAAAAATTTGCCCTAACGTGGTAACATTTTGTATACGAGGAGGTTGTACATATGAAGCCGTTTAAAAATGCGTATGATGCAATTAAGAGGTTATTGGAGAACATCAAGAAGAGCTTGACAGGCGAACCGAAAGATAAGCCGTCAGGAAAAGTCGTTGATGGGGGTCTGGATGAATTGGGTAAATCCGGAATGGTTGATACAGCCCAGTTCGATGATGTCGACGAGATTTTTGAGAAAGTAGAAGCTGAGAAGGCTGAAGCTAAGAAGAAGCAAGGCGATAAGTCAAAGTCTGATAAAGCGAAGGTCGACAAGACGGCAGCTGAAGCTAAGGGTGTTAAAGATAAAGCTGCAAAAGAAAAAGAAGAAAAGAAAGCAAGAGAAGATGCTGAAGCAAAGGCACAGAAGGCCAGAGCAGAGGAAGCAGCAGCAAGAAAGAAGGCAGCTAAAGAGCGCGCAGAGACAGAGAAGAGAGTCGCTGCGGAGATGGCTCGTGAGCAGGCTGAAGCTCAGAAGAAGTACGAAGAAGAAGGTCGTAAGAGAGCTGAGAGAGCTGCTAAGAGAGAAGCTGAGGAGAAGAAGGCCGAGCAGCGTGCAGCCAGAAGACAGATGGAGACAGAGTCTTCTACAGGCAAGACTGTTGTTGATCCTGTAACAGGTGAGACAGTTCCACTCGGATCACTTCCTGCTGAAGCAACATTTCTCAAGAAATACGAAAAGCTTTCAACCACAGGAGATGATGTACTTGTTGCAATCAACTCCATCCTTAAGCATCCGGATATGCCTAAGAACATAGTTGTTCTCGGTAGAAACGGATTCGGTACTGTTAAGGTTGGTGAGGACTTCGCAAGAAGTTTCTTCTCAATGGGTATCGTAAAGTCTGAAAAGATTGCTAAGGTTAAAGCTAAGTCACTTAACAAGATGGGACTTGAAAAACTTGCAGGTCTCAAGGGCGGATGTCTTATCATCGAGAACGCAGGTCTTGTTAATCCGGACAAGCTGGTAGAGGTTATCAAGAATTCTTCACCTGAAGAGAATGACTATGTAGTTATCCTTACCGGTGAGATTGATTCCCTTGCAGCATTCTTCGAAGACAATAAGGAAATCGTTGATTACTTCATCTACCTGATCGATATACATAAGATCAAAGAGCGTGGAATGGTTACGCTTGCTAAGGGTTATGTTAAAGAGAAGGGTTATACAGCAGATAAGCCTGTATACGATAAGTTCAAGGGTGCCCTTTCAAGTATGGAAGTCGGTAACATCGACCGTTTCATCGATATGATCGATGCTGCAATCGCTAAGTGCGACAGCCGTGAGAAGATTGCAGGTGAAGAAAAGAAGGAGATTCATTCAGAGGACTGCAACTAAGGTTTCCGAAGTTTGAACCAAGTAACAATGAACGAAGAAAAAATCAAGAGAATTAATGAGCTCTATCATAAGTCAAAAAGCGAAGGACTTACTGAAGTAGAGAAGGCTGAACAGCAGGCTCTGCGTAAGGAGTACGTAGCAGCGATAAGGGCAGCCCAGATGGCAAATGTTAGAAAATCGGAGAAGCGGACGTAATAGTCCGCTTTTTCTTTAAAAAAATATACGGAGGTTACAAAAATGGCAGACGTAAGACCTGCTGACATGGAGCGTATAACGACTCCGGAGTTGGCAAAGGCGTTCATAGACGAGCAGATCGCCGCTATGAAGGCTCAGATTGGGGACAAGAAGGTTCTTCTCGCACTTTCGGGCGGAGTAGACTCTTCGGTTGTAGCAGCACTTCTTATCAAGGCTGTAGGAAAGCAGCTGGTATGTGTGCATGTAAATCACGGATTACTTCGTAAGGGTGAGCCGGAGCAGGTTATCAAGGTGTTCAGAGATGAGTGGGACGCTAATCTCATCTATGTGGACGCAACAGACAGATTCCTTGATAAGCTCGAAGGTGTATCGGATCCCGAACAGAAGAGAAAGATAATCGGTAAGGAATTCATAGATGTATTTGCTGAGGAAGCAGCAAAGCAGGACGGAATCGAATTCCTGGCACAGGGTACAATCTATCCTGATATTCTTGAGAGTGGTCCTGTAAAGTCTCATCACAATGTAGGCGGACTTCCTGAGGATCTTAACTTCGAACTTGTGGAGCCGATCAAGCTGCTCTTCAAGGATGAAGTTCGTGTAGTAGGTAAGGAACTGGGACTTCCTGACAACATGGTATACCGTCAGCCGTTCCCGGGACCGGGACTCGGAGTAAGATGTCCGGGAGCCATAACACGTGAGCGTCTCGCTGCAGTACGTGAGTCAGATGCTATCCTCCGTGAAGAGTTTGCAGCAGCAGGCCTTGAAGGAAAGGTATGGCAGTACTTCACAGTTGTTCCTGATTTCAAGTCAACAGGCGTAAGAGACGAGAAGAGAAGCTTTGACTGGCCTGTTATCATCCGTGCAGTCAACACAAGAGATGCCATGACAGCCACAGTAGAGCGTATCCCATACGACGTCCTGGACAGAATCGTAGTCCGCATCACCGGTGAAGTAGAAGGCGTAAACAGAGTCCTTTACGACCTCACCCCAAAGGGCCCGGCTACTATAGAATATGAATAATAAGAAAAGCAGGAGGGACGAGTATGGGGAAGAATGTAGTGGCATTGGGTGAGTTGCGTATATTTATCGAAGACTTTGGCGACAACATACATCGAGACGCCGGCATTTGCCGGTGTCTCGATGAGCTCTGCCATAGTCCCGATGAGCGTTTGGGTGAAAATGATGTGATTAAAGAATTATTTTAGATTGAAATATTCAATTTCAAATTGATGAAAATTAGTAGTTCTGTTAAAATATTATTTGTGGTGAAATGCCTAAGATTCAGGCGTTGAGAGCAAATAAGAAAGGTAAAAGTTATGGCAATTCGTTATAACAAATTATGGAAATTACTGATTGATAAAGAAATGATGAAAAAAGATCTCAGAGATCAATCGGGAATCACTACAAATGCGTTAGCTAAACTAGGGAAAAATGAACATGTTAGTACGCAGATTTTAGAGAAAATTTGCAGAACGTTGAATTGTAATATAGAGGACATCTGTGAATTTGTTATTGATGAGGAGGGGAAGAATCAAAAATGAGATTTGGGCCTAAGGAGATAATAGATAAAAATGGGCGAAAGATAATTCTTAGAAATGCTGAAGTTGAGGATGCTGAAGCTCTTATAGAGTACCTAAAAGTTACGACAGGAGAAACACCTTTTTTGATACGTGAACCTGACGAGGTGACATTATCTTTGGAGCAGGAACAAAATTTTATTAAAGATAAAATAGATGCAACTAGAGAATTGATGCTGATTGCTACGATAGATGGTAATCATATAGGCAATTGTTCACTGATGACTATCGCACCATATAAGCGGTATGCACACAGGTGTGATGTGGCAATAGCATTGTACCAAGAATATTGTGGATGTGGCATAGGAAAAATCATGTTGCAGACAGTGTTAAAGGTTGCAAAGAATGTCGGATATGAACAGGCTGAACTTGAAGTTATTTCAGATAATTATAAAGCAATTTCTCTTTATAAAGAACTGGGGTTTGAGAAGTGTGGACATTTCCCGAATAACATGAAATATGCGGATGGTAAATATGCGGATGCGGACTGGATGATGAAGAAATTATAATGAAAATGATTTGCAGAGTTTATTTTAAAAATGAATAATGAATTGAGGAACTAGATGGACAGAAAAAAGATTATTATCATTGGTTGTTCCGGGAGCGGGAAAAGTACATTTGCAAGGAGACTTCATGACGTAACGGGATTACCAATATACCACTTAGATAATTTATTCTGGAAAGCAGATAGAACTCACATATCCAGAGATGAATTTGATGCGCGTTTGAACGAGTATATGCAGGGAGATCGTTGGATTATTGATGGGGACTATTCGAGAACTTATGAGATGAGAATTGCGGCGTGTGATACAGTCATCTTCTTAGACTATGGGGAAGAAGTATGCATGCAAGGAATCACTGAGCGGGTAGGAAAAGTTCGTGAAGACATGCCATGGACAGAAGACGAGTTGGACCCTGAATTGGTGGAGATGGTTCAACAGTACGAAACACAGAATAAACCAAGGTTGCAGGAGCTCTTCCGAAAGTATCCGGAAAAAGAAGTTATAACATTCTATAATCGTGATGATGCCATGAAGTGGCTTATTAGTGAATATATGATTGTTCCGGTAGACGAAGATAACATCATTGAGGCTGCATGTATACATTCCATATCATGGCAGGAATCCCATCGTGCATTTTGCGACGAAGCATTTATCTTAAAGCATGATACGAAGGATTCAACGCTTGGATGGTTTGCTGTTGGTGATTATAAAAAACGTGCGAATGTAGTAGGTGGCCGGGAAACATCCAAACCATCGGATGTTCATAAGCATATGATGGCTTTGCTTAAGGAATACAACGCCAAGGAAAAAGTCACAGTAGAGGATATTATAGCTTTGCATGCTGAGTTTGAGTATATACATCCGTTTCAGGATGGAAACGG
>CACZHN010000136.1 GCA_902780985.1 uncultured Lachnospiraceae bacterium
CCCGACAGTTGTTTTTCCATAACCCGTAATGGCTGATACGTCCCGTACTTTCAGTAGGTCCGGGTATCCAGCTAATTGTGTTGTTAAATAAGTCGACATCCTATATCTGACTGTATCAGGAATGCTCGTTATGAGGAGGCTCGGTTCGGGGTCATGATCAATGTAATGCCATTTGAGCGAATGTGTCCCCAAATATTCAATGAGATCACGCTTATTTGATTGACAAATATCCGTTTGTAATGTAATTTTATAGCAGATGAGAGCAATGGCGTTCCGTTTGTGGAACGCCTTTTTGTTTTAAGGAAGCAATGGCGCTTGTGTAGTAATACATGAGCGCCTTTCTTTTTGCAGAAAGCTGTCATTAGTTATAAAAAGATTGGAGGACCAACAGAATGGAAATGCTGGAACGACAGCTATTGCAGCATACGGATAAGATAAATAATCTGTTAGCCCGATACGGAGTAAAATTCGGAATCTACAAGAATAATGAATTCAGAGAACAGCTATTCCCGTTTGATTCGATACCCAGGATCATAGAACATAACGAATTTGAAATGTTGGAGAGAGGGCTGAAGCAAAGAGTTTTAGCCCTCAATCTTTTTCTGAAGGATATTTATTCGGAGAAGAAGATCGTAAGAGACGGTGTAGTACCGGAAGACTTTATCTTTGCTTCTTCGGGTTATATGGCGGAATGCGAAGGCGTTATGCCTCCCAAAGGTATATATTCTCATATCTCCGGTATCGACCTTGTTAAAGGAAAGGATAACGAGTGGTACATACTCGAGGATAACCTGAGAGTTCCGTCGGGAGCTTCATATCCCATGATCGCAAGAGTTCTTTGCAGGATGAGTTCACCGGAGACATTCCAGAACATCGGTCTTCTGGATAACCGTAACTATGCGGATCTTTTAAGAAGGACCATGGATCATGTGAATACAGGAGGGCATACGGTTATTCTTACGCCCGGAAGATACAATGCCGCTTATTTCGAGCATTCGTATCTTGCTGAGAAGACCGGTGCCCATCTTGTAAGCGGATCAGAACTGTTTGTAGAGAATGACCGTCTGTATTACAAGTCGGCAAGCGGTGCGCAGGAACTGATAGGAGCAGTATACAGAAGGATTTCTGATGAGTATCTTGATCCGATGAACTTTAATCCGGAATCACTTATCGGTATACCGCATATCTATGATGTGTTCAGAAAAGGAAATGTAGCTTTGCTGAATGCACCCGGAAACGGTGTCGCTGATGATAAGGGAATCTACTACTTTGTTCCCAAGATGATTAGATACTACCTTGATGAGGAACCGGTACTTAAGAATGCGCCTACGTATCTTCCGTTCTACGAGGAGGATATGAGATTTGTTCTTGAGCATTTCGATGATCTCGTGCTGAAGGATGTAGCTGAAGCGGGCGGATACGGGGTTGTTTTCGGTAATACGATGACATCTGAACAGAAGTCGGATTTCATTGAGCTTCTGAAGGCTGAACCCAGAAGATTCATCGCACAGGAAGTAATCGACTTTCAGGATCTTGATATATTGGACGAGGGTGAGATCGTACCGCGTAAGGCAGATCTTCGTGCATTTGTCTTGATGGCGGATGAGCCGCTTGTCTGGGCGAGCGGACTGACAAGATTCTCGAGGAATCCGGATTCGTTCATTGTTAATTCATCTCAAGGAGGAGGTTTTAAAGATACATGGGTATTATCTCGATAGATCAGGTAGATCACCTGTATTGGTTAGGAAGGTATACTGAACGCGTATATACCATACTGAAGATATATGCCAAAAGCTTCGATCTTATGATCGAGGAAGATGAAGGTATTTATCATAAGTTTTGCGGATATCTTGATATCCCTGATATATATCAGTCGAAAGAAGATTTTATCAGGAGATATGCTTTCGATGAGAGCATTTCCGACTCGATTATCAGCAACCTGAACAGGGCATATGACAATGCGATCGTCTTAAGAGAGACGATAGGTTCTGATGCGCTTTCCTATGTTCAGTTATCCATATATGCGATGAACAATGCAGCAAAGAGCAACTCGCCTCTTATAGAACTGCAGCAGGTTACGGATGACCTGCTTTCGTTCTGGGGAATCGTTGATGATCAGATCGACGCTGATCAGATAAGGAACATACTTAAAGCAGGAAAAAGAATCGAGCGCATTGATCTTTATGCAAGGCTTGAACTTGAGAAGAAAAGACTCGAGCGTGAAGTCAGAAGAATGATCCCGAGGGTCTTAAGGAGCGGCATGAAATACAATGAGCAGTCATTGAGTGCCGTAAGTTCACTGATACAGGAAGAACCTCTTGATTATGACGGACTGATATATAACGTCGAATCAATAATTGCGTGAGAAGAGGTTAGGGTAATGGCATTTTTAAACTATGAATATCGAATGAAGATCGATTATTCTGAACCGGTTGATAAGTGTTATTTCACATTGAAGTCTATTCCTACTAATGATTTCAGACAGAGAAGTATCTCTTACGATATCAGCCTGTCTCCTCCTGCGAAATATTCAGAAAGCAGCGACTCGTTCGGTAATCTTCAGATCATCGGAAGCGAGGATAAGTCTCATTCCGAATTTGAGTACAGCGTAAAGGGGCTGGTAGAGACGAGACCCGGCAATATCATCGGCGGCGTTCAACAGGGTACTGTAGGCATGTACAAATATCCTCACGGAAAGTGTGTGCCGGGAGAAGCATTACGGCAGTATGCTTATGAGATTGAAACTGAAGTAGAAGCTTGTGTTTCCGATAAGGATAAATGCATCCGTATCATGAATCTTCTTTTCGACAGGATGCGCTATGAACCCGGGAGCACGTCGGTGGAAACAAGTGCAGAGGAAGCTTTTCGAAAAGGAAGCGGAGTGTGCCAGGATTACTCCCACATATTTATAACGTTGCTTCGCATGTTCGGAATTCCTGCAAGGTATGTAAGCGGTTTGATTGTGGGCGAGGGAGAGAGCCACTCCTGGGTGGAGGCAGTATATAACGGCAGTTATATTGCGTTTGATCCGACTCACAATATCGAGATAACGGACGAATACATCAAGCTCGGTATGGGCAGAGATGCGTTTGACTGCGCGATAAACAGGGGCGTTATGTGGGGCGGCGGATCGCAGACGCAGCAGATAAGCGTAACCGTCGAAAAGTATTATTAACGGAGGCGTATATGGTTGAGATCATAACATCAGTAGGACTTCCTGTTGATGAGAAACTCATGATAAAGAAGAACCGCATAGGCAGCGGTCAAAAGAGAATAAGTATAGTAACGGGCATACACGGCGATGAACTCGAAGGACAATATGTCTGCTACGAACTGCAGCAAAGGATAGAACAGGATAAGGATAAGCTTAAAGGGATAGTAGATATTTACCCCGCGATGAATCCCCTTGGTATCGATTCGATCACCAGGGGTATTCCTGCGTTTGATCTTGATATGAACAGATTGTTCCCGGGAAACATAGACGGCAATATGACCGAGCACCTGGCGGCAGAGATCATGAAAGATGTCGCAGGATCTGACTGCGTGTTGGATATTCATGCCAGCAACATCTATCTTACTGAGATACCGCAGATAAGGATAAACGAGCTTCACGCCGATACGCTGATTCCGCTCGCTAAGCTTGCCAATGTCGACTTCATATGGGTCCATTGTGCGAGCACCGTTCTTGAGGCGACATTTGCGCACAGTTTAAACAGTATAGGTACTCCGACGCTTGTAGTTGAAATGGGCGTAGGTATGAGGCTTACCAAAGCGTACGGAGACCAGCTTGTGGACGGAATATTTAATCTCATGAAGGAGATGGGAATCTGGACGGGAGATGTTACGGAAGTGAGGGAGCCCGTGATCTCGAAAGACCCGGATGATGTATGTTTTCTTAACGCATCTTCGAGCGGTCTGTTTATTCCTGAAGTAAAGCATGGTGCAAGACTTTATAAGGGCGATCTGATCGGTAAGATCGTGGATCCTTTGTGCGGAAGCGTGCTCGATGAAGTGCGCGCACCGATCGGCGGAATGCTCTTTACGATAAGGGATTATCCTATCGTCGATGAAGGATCGCTTATGGGAAGAATATTAAGGGATGGGGTGTGATCCTATGAACAGGAAAACAATCTATGAGATTAAAGGAATGTACCGCGATGATTTCCGCGTGACCGGATTCGAGTTCGGAGACGGAGAGAAATCTGTATGTATAGTCGGTAATTCAAGAGGCAACGAGATTCAGCAGATATACTGCTGCGCACAGCTTGTAAAGAAGATGAAGCAGCTCGAGGAAGAGGGACGAATCTATCCCGGACATAAGATACTTATCATCCCGTCGATAAACCCGTATTCCGTAAATATACAGAAGCGCTTCTGGCCCATAGACAATACCGACATCAATAGAATGTTCCCCGGATACAATTTGGGCGAGACGACGCAAAGAATCGCCGACGGAGTGTTCAGGGAGATAAAAGATTACAAGTACGGAATTCAGTTTGCTTCGTTCTACATGCCGGGTGATTTTGTGCCCCACATCAGGTACATGAAGGAAGGCTTTTCGAAAAGGGAAGAAGCAGAGAAGTTCGGCCTGAAGTATATCGTCGAAAGAACGGTAAGGCCGTACGATACTGCTACCCTGAATTACAACTGGCAGGTATGGGATACCATGGCTTTCTCGCTGTATACCGATACGACCTCCAAGATAAGTAAATCAGGTGCGGGACAGGCTGTATTATCCGTAATGAATTTCCTTGCAAATAACGGGATCATAAAGTACGGTGCCATAGGCGAGAAGAAGATACGAACAGTCATAGATAAGGAATTTATCTCGGTAAGAACTGCCAAATCCGGATTATATGAACCGCTTGTTATTGCTGGCGATAAAGTAAGAGCGGGTATGCCGCTTGCCAATATAACCGATCCTTACGAAGGACATGTTCTGGAGACGTTATATTCACCGGTTAACGGTATCGTGTTCTTTATACATAATGAACCTTTGACTTACGCCAATACTGCCGTAATAAAGATACTTGGTGACGAATGACTGATCCCTTAAAGAGTGAACATAATCATGTGTTCCCCGGAATAGGAATGAGGATCCTTAAATCCGCATTGGCGGTCTCTTTATGTATGGTGATCAATCTTTTGCGAGGAGACAGCGGTATCGTATTCTATTCGCAGCTGGCCGCATTGTGGTGCATACAGATGTACCGGAGCAATACTATCTCTAATGCACTGCAGCGAATGATCGGTACTGTGGTGGGTGCACTGTTCGGATTGATATATCTTCTTGTTTACCCGCTGGTTATAACCACAGGAATCAATAATGTTTTTGTTGATGTTATCAGTATATTTGCCGGCGTGGTGCTGGTTATATACTCGACCGTACTGATAAAGAGAAAGCAGGCCTCGTATTTCTCCTGTGTGGTTTTTCTAAGTATCGTTATTAATCATATCGGTGATGCTAATCCGTATCTGTTCGTGTGGAACAGATTTCTTGATACGGTTATCGGAATACTGATTGGTCTGTTCATTAATAATATGAGGTTGTGTATCAAGCCGGACAGGGATACGTTATTCGTTTCCGGAGTGGATGACATCCTCGTGGATAAGAATAACAGAGTAAGTTCCTTCTCGAAAGTTGAGCTTAACAGAATGATCGAGGACGGAATGCGTTTTACATTGTCGACTATGAGAACACCGGCTTCAGTTCTTGAGCCTCTTTCTGATATCAGTCTCAAATACCCGATCATCGTTATGGACGGGGCGGCTTTGTATGACGTTCGTAAGAATGAATATCTTAAAGTTTATGTAATCTCTCCCGATACTGCGGAAGAACTGATTAACCTCATTGATTCATGTAATTTGTATCCTTATGTCAACGTGATAATCGACGACACGCTTCTTATCTATTACCGCGACACTCCTGATAAAGTTAACAATGATCTTGTAAGTTCGTTAAGAACTTCTCCGTACAGAAATTACATTAAGAGGTCTTTCCCGGGAGATGAGAAAGTAGTCTATATCATGGCTCTTGATACAAATGAAAGAATCGATTCATTCTATGAAGAACTTGTCAGACGAGGATACGACAGGAAACTTAAGATCCTTAAGTATCCGTCTGAAGATCACGAAGGGTACTCGTATATAAAAATCTACAATAAGAACGCTTCCAAGGAGCGAATGCTTTTATATCTTAAGGACAGCTGCGGGATCCAACGTTCGTTGACGCTTGGGACAATTGAAGGCAATTATGATGTAACTGTCAAAGAGAACAGTTTCAATGAGATGGTAAAACGTATCCGGAAGGAGTATGAGGCTTTTCCCGGGATCAGGACGAAGCTTTTATGAAAGATTCAAATATCTTCCTGCTGTTATCGTCGTTCTGATATGAGAACTCAGGGTGCCACTGTATTGCCCATAAGAACCGGTGATCCGGCATGTATAATCCCTCGATCAAACCGTCCTCAGATACAGCCATCGGCTTTAGGGCTGACGCAGTTTTCTTAACTGCCTGATGATGGTAACTGTTGACTCGTATAACACTTTTATTCAGGCACTGATAGAGCGGTGTGTCTCTCATAATATCGACAGCGTGTACCGGAACATCATAAGGCGGCATCTGATGGTGTTCTGTATCTGATGAGAATTGTGTCGGAAGATCCTGATATAGAGTGCCGCCGAGAGCTGCGTTGATGAACTGGATACCACGGCATATACCGAGGTTGGGTATGTCCTTCTCGATTACTTTCTGAAGTACTATTGTCTCCATGCTGTCTCTTGCTTCGCAACAGCTTACGCAGCTTAATGCTTCCTCGCCGTACAGGGCAGGAGAGACATC
>CACZHN010000137.1 GCA_902780985.1 uncultured Lachnospiraceae bacterium
TTCTAAAGATCTTAATTCATTTTATTCCTGATCATCCATACAAAGATATTACGCTCTTTTCATTACCATTCTGACTATTGTAACCGGTGTGCCGAGAGTCCATTCCTTTTTGCAGCCGTCAAACTCAAAACCGTATTTGTGATAAAAGTTTATGGCCCTCTCATTCTTTTCGAATACCCACACAAAAAATGTATTGTATTCGCTAAGCCTTGAAATTGCTTCATTCATTAATCTATATCCTACTTTCCGGCCGTAATACTCCGAAAGGACATAGATCGCATCAACTTCTCCAGCGTCCGGCAGGTCTTCATCTCTCGACGGACTATATACTGCAAATCCTATAACTTTATCTTTATCCTTAGCTACAATAGTATTTTCCGGGAAATTCCTGGCACGTGCTGTTGTAGCCTCTGTGGTCATCGTATCAAGATATCTGTCACATACAATGCCTCTGTAAGATTCCTTCCATGCAGTACAGTGAACATATCCCCTCCCGCACAATTCCTCATCTGTTTCAGCTGATTTTATGATTATTGAATCATTTATTTTTTCCATGAAATTATTATTCCCTATTCAAAATTTGTTATCTAATGTGTTATATATTAGTGTCTGTAAGTGATCCTGAAGCTGCCCGGCATAAGATTATCCTGTGAGTTATCCGGGTTTGAACCGAGGCTGCAGATGGTTGAGATTATGGACTTTATATCTTCAATCTCGTTATATACATTGTAAATCTCTTCCTGATATGAGATCTTTTTATACCATTTCTTCGGATCGATGGAATTGGTATCATGTATTGCTATACCTTCAAAGCGTTTACTCAGTTTTTGGATGTGCTCCATCATATGCGGAGTTAACAGGTAGAAGGCGTCATGCGGATTGGCAGCCTTGATCAGATATTCACGGTTAAACTCTACGCTGTCCATTTCAATATCGGACATAAATGGTATGTTATAGTTCTTTGTAAAAGTTTTAGAGAAGATCTGAACGGAATTGGTAAGCTTATCCGGCAGATCGATGATCATCATTCTGCCCAGGAAATATTTGTTGTTGCCGGAGGCACTGAAATATACCATTACATCCGACATTTCAAAAGGAACTCCGTTATAAGAGGCTTTGATCAGATCCTCCGAACAATTATAATTCTTAGGTGGTGTGGTATAAGGAAATATGCTCTTTATGGTATCCATTGAAAATCCGTTGGCCCATTCATAGCGAAGGTTATCGAAATTATCAGCCAAAGGTTTTCTTACAAAGATTTCTTTATATATGGTTTTAAACTTTGCATAGGATAGTCCGGCATATATCAGACTTATCATCAATCCGAAGCAGGCAACAATCATAAGTAAATGGGTTCGGGCGAATTGTGAAAATACATCCGTTGCCGAATCGACAGGAGCCGGATCGCCAAGGAATTTGTATATAAACAGGGAGATGAACGATAGTCCCAATAAGGCGGCTATCGCAAAGCCTGCTATAATATGTCGACGTGATCTGTTAAGTTCATTGATATCCTGTTGAAGATTCATGTTCGTATAGTTCTCCCATAATAATTATAAGAAGATTATAAACATTTCCGTTCTGCCATAAGTATTATTTGCTGTGAACGGTATTGAAAATGTCGTGAATGTACTTTACTTGATCGGCGTAATGCTTCTGTATTTCTTTTCCTTCTTCTTTGCCTTTACGGCGCAGACGATAAAGATTATCAGGGCAATAAAGAACAGGAACGGCCAGCCGTTTCTAAAGAATACAAACGGCAGTTCAAACAGGAATGCCCTAACGAATCTGAATCCCGAGAGTTCCCATAAACCGGGTGTTAAAAACAATTCTTTCGGATGCAGCCACCTAAGAGGGTTGTACGCCTTTGTTGTGGCAAATATAAACACCAGAATAATAGAAATATTAAACATCGAAAAAGTGAACAGTCTTTTGTAAAGTTCCGCATACGACTGTTTATCGGAGAAGAGTTCGTCGGTGGTATTTGTATGCATCTGCTGAAAATAATGGATGTAGCTGGTACGGGAGCCCGATATATGTTTCCATCCCGCGTCTTCATATAAGGTTATATAATCCTGATAATCATCTTCGCGTTCAAAAGTCCGGTAATCGATACGGACACGCGGAATAAAAGGATTGCTGCTTTTCCTGAATACATACTTGAAGGCACTTTTGTTTACATATGCAAGTTCATATCCTTTTTCTCTGTAGCTGTCGATGAATTTCTGTTCCTTCTCTATATCGACGATAAAAAATTTATGTTTTACAATCATGTCTTTATCCATAACGATCCTCCACTAGGAATGTATATACTCATTCGCGATGGCAACCATGCTTTTGAGACGGTTCGTTTCTTCTTTAAGAATATTCATGCCGGCTTCCGTGATCTGATAAACTTTTCTGCGCGCGTCCGCGCTGGGAACGGATTGGATCCAGTTGAGCTTCATCAGATTGTCGATGGCTCCGTACATAGTACCGGCAGCGATTCTTACATTTCCTTCACTTAATTCTTCAACCTTCTGCATGATACGATAACCATGCCCCGGTTCGATAAGGGCAATTAATATGAGATACGTAGTTTCCGTAAGAGGTAAGAACGCACTTCTGTTCATATATGTTCCTCCGAATATTGACGAAATATAATTATACAGTTGGACTGTATAGTGTGATTATATATAGTTCAACTGTATATGTCAACTGTATAATTATTTGATTGGAATATTCATATTAATATCGGGATTTTGCCTTCCCGTTTTGATATAATTAATCCTGTAGGGGATTTCGAAAACATTTCAAGGGAGGACATCAGATGGGTGAGAAAAAAGAAGAATTCAAACCTTATATTCCGGCGGAAAAAATTACTCCGGAATTCACGTTCACATCAATTTTTATGGGTATCATTCTTGCAGTGGTTTTTGGAGCAGCGAATGCGTATCTGGGTCTCAGAGTCGGTATGACGGTATCAGCGTCGATTCCGGCGGCGGTTATCTCAATGGGAGTTATCCGCGTTATCATGAGGAAAGATTCTATCCTCGAAAGCAACATGGTTCAGACAGTAGGTTCAGCAGGTGAATCACTTGCGGCCGGCGTAATCTTTACGATGCCTGCTATTTTCCTGTGGGCAAAAGAAGGTGTTACCGAAACACCGAGTATGATCACTATTACACTTATAGCTTTATGCGGCGGTATGTTGGGTGTGCTCTTTATGATACCGCTCAGAAATGCACTTATTGTTAAGGAACACGGCGTTCTGCCTTATCCTGAAGGAACCGCTTGTGCGGAAGTTCTTCTTGCGGGTGAAGAAGGCGGAGCAAGTGCTAAGTCGGTATTTATGGGCATGGGACTTGCAGCGTTATTTAAGTTCCTGGTTGACGGATTCAAAGTGATCCCGGGAGTTGTTACCGCAAATATCAAGTCACTTAAGACAGAGCTTTCGGCAGAAGTTTATCCGGCACTCATCGGTGTAGGATATATCTGCGGTCCGAAGATTTCGTCATACATGCTGGCCGGCGGTCTGCTGGGATGGTTTGTTTTTATTCCGGCGATTGCTACATTTGGCGCGAATACGATTCTTTATCCGGGCACCGATACTATCATGAACATTTATGCTCAAGATGGTGCGTCGGCACTTTGGAGTTACTATATCAGATACATAGGTGCCGGAATGGTTGCGGCAGGCGGAATCATAAGCCTTATAAAGTCCATGCCGCTTATTGTGAAGACATTTACCGGTGCTATGAAAGGTATTAAAAATGCAGGCGGTGAGGGCACAAAGCGTACTGATCAGGACATGAATATGAAGGTCGTTATCTGCGGAGTTGCAGGTATAATCCTTCTTATCTGGCTTCTGCCTCAGATTCCTGTATCGCTTGTCGGTGCAATCCTGATCGCATTATTCGGATTTTTCTTCGGTGCTGTTTCATCAAGAATGGTAGGTCTTGTAGGAAGCAGCAACAACCCTGTTTCGGGTATGTCAATTGCAACACTTCTGTTTGCAACACTCGTCCTGAAGCTTTCGGGAGATACAGGTGCACACGGAATGATCGGTGCGATTTCTATCGGAACCGTAATATGTATCATCGCTGCTATGGCAGGAGATACGTCGCAGGATCTGAAGACAGGATATATCCTCGGTGCAACACCTAAGAAGCAGCAGATCGGTGAGCTGATCGGTGCTTTTGTGGCGGCACTGACTATCGGAGGAGTACTTATACTTCTTGATAAGGCCTGGGGCTTCGGAACAACAGAGCTTGCAGCGCCGCAGGCAACTCTTATGAAGATGATCGTTGAAGGAGTTATGGACGGAAATCTTCCGTGGACTCTGGTATTTATCGGTATATTTACTGCAGTAGTAGTTGAGATTCTGGGAATCCCGGTTCTTCCGGTTGCTATCGGTCTCTATCTTCCGCTGGAACTCAGCACAACAATTATGCTGGGTGGAATCGTCAGATGGTTTGCTGATAAGAAGTCTAAGAGCAAGAACGATGAAGCAGGTTCGGGAGTTCTCTTCTGTTCGGGAATGATCGCCGGCGAAGGACTTGTGGGAATTATCCTTGCGGTTCTTGCGGTAATCGGAATTGATTCGAAGATCAATTTTTCCGGAAGCATAAATCTCGGAACTATCGGCGGCATCATACTGCTTGCGGTTATGATCGGCTGTGTGGCTTACTTTGCAATGCAGAAGAAAGCGGTAAATACAAAGGAAAAAGAGAAGTCTGAAGAATAATGGCGAAAGAAAATAAAGACAAAACAGAAAACTATCTTGATTACATTCTGGTCATATCCGATAAACATAAATGGGAGTCGGATGAGGAAGGAAATGTAACGATCTTCGTTGAGAATAAAGGGGTCTTCAACAGACTGGCTCAGCTGATACTGAAAAAACCTAAGGTTTCACAGGTTCATCTGGAGAGGTTCGGTAGTTTTATATTTCCGCTTATAGACGGGAAGGAATCTGTATACGATATCGGTCTGAAGGTTAAAGAGGAGTTCGGCGAAGAAGCGGAGCCGCTCTACCCGAGATTGACGAAGTATATAAAGATGTTGCATGATTATGGGTTCGTTGAGTATAATAAATAAACGAAAAGAAATTTCAGAGAAAAGGAGAAATTTTGTATGAGAAGATATGTTATCGCTCAGTAGTCTGAGCTTAAATAAAAGATGAATAGTAAGCTCGGATGAATCCCCGGAGGCGCAGTGAGTGAAGTCTACTCACAGCGTGGAATGTCCATGAGGCATTTAATCTTAAGAGGAGGATACATGAGCTATATTAGAGCAGAAGAAGTTCTGCCTAAAGAATTAATAGAAGCTATTCAGCAGTATATCAGTGGTGAAAATATATATATTCCATGTGTAGAGAAGAAGGACTGGGGAAGCCAGACTGAGACTAAGAAGTATTACAGGAACAGAAACAAGGAAATCTGTGATAAGAGCAGACGTGGTGTTTCGACAGTAATACTGGCCGAGGAGTATTTTCTTTCAGAGAAGAGCATTCGAAGAATCATAAGATCTGAGAGAGAAGCCGGTTGATCAAGGTCTATCATAAATGCGGCGGCTGCGGGAAGAAACAACTCTTTGTGAATTCCGGCAGGTTCAGGGTGAATGCGAACGGTAATCGTGTGGATGTATGGTTAATATACAGGTGTGATAAGTGTAAACATTCCTGGAATCTGACCATATATGAAAGAGCGAAGCCGACAAAGATTCCCCCTGAAAAGTATGAGCTCTTCCTGGATAATGATGAAGAACTCGCGGCAGAATATGGAAATGATATAGAGTTTTTAAAAAGAAATAATGCTGAATTAAAAAATGGAATGTAATGAGTGAGTCTGTTGTAAAACAGGCTCACTTTTGTTTTGTATAATGAAAGTAGCATGATAGCAATCACTGGTTTATACTATAAGTCAGGGACATATTGTATAGTAATTTCGGAGGTGAGAAAAATGGTTTTTTCCGAAAAATTACAGATACTTAGAAAGAATAAAGGACTTACTCAGGAGGAGCTGGCTGAGAAGCTGGGAGTCTCAAGACAGGCTGTTGCAAAGTGGGAGTCAGGACAGGTCTATCCTGATATCTACAATCTTATCCAAATAAGTAATCTCATGAATGTGAGTGTAGATTATCTGGTGAAGGATCAGGACTGTGCAGTGAATATTGCACCACATGATGCGACTGATCTGGATGAGCTGATAGCATTTCGCTTAGAGGCAAATGTAAATACTTATGCAGCCTTTATGAATGAGGTGGATGCCACCAGACCTGCATCCCATGATTTCAGATACGAGAGCGGCGACTATATGTATCACGATACCTATGTGGGCGGCGAAGAGTTTGCCGGAGAGGAAGCTGTCTGGAAGAAGGGAACAGCAGTATATGCTATGAACTATATGGGAAGAGTTCTGGATGACCGGTTCAGCGGAGATTTTCTGAAGGAAGCTCTACGTGCGGCGGATAAGAACATGCCGTGTAGAGGACCTGAAATCTACCAGTCAGGTGAATATACCTATAGATGCAAGGTGACTGGAGACTTTACATGGTTCCAGGGTTATGAAGAGATATATCTGAATGATATGAAGGTCTATGAATGCGTGTTCCATGGCGGCCTGCTGCGATAATTATTGAACAGCTGCATTGGAAAATGAGATTCATATCGTTTACGACATATAAAAAGATTATGATAATGATATAAAGATTTTGATATATTCAAACCTGCCGATAATATATATTTTGAATGACGAGTGAACACTCGCAGAAGGTATATAGCTATTGAACTTGTTACAGGACATCAGGAGGAGGCACGGGATGAGTGTAAAAAGATCAAAAAGAATTCTGGGGTTATTTGCAGTACTTATTATGATGCACCATCTGGGACAGAAAACTTCAGCTTTCTGGGTTCCGGCTACAGTCAGGCAGCATGGACTGGAAGTTTTTGTTCCGATAGGGTATCTGCTGGTTTCATTTTTCTTCTTCTGCTCAGGCTATGGACTGACAAAGAGCATGAGAGCAAAGGAAGATTACTTTAAAGGATTTCTTGTTAAAAGGCTTAACAGAATATTGTTTACATTTCTTGTTACTGAGATAGTATGGCTGTTCGCAAGAATATCAAAGGAAGCTGTGTGGCTTTCGCTTAATCCATATTCATGGTTTATCTATACGATAATTATTCTTTATGTCGGCTTTTTCTTAATCTATCGTAAAGAGGGCAAAGCATCTTTTGCGCTGATGGCGCTTTGGATACTTGGATACAGTGTTATCTGCTATATTCTGATAACAGGTAACTGGTGGTATAATTCAGCCCCGATATTCCTACTGGGAATCTATATGGCTGATCACGAGGATAAGATAAAAAAGAGAATTCCGCGAGTGGTTGTGGCGGGCATGATTTTTATTGTGACAT
>CACZHN010000138.1 GCA_902780985.1 uncultured Lachnospiraceae bacterium
GCTGCATCTGATCCAGCTTATCACTGATAAGTGTCTGCTGAAGCTTCATGGAGTCCACCATAAAGTCTTTATCCTCAGCCTTGACCATCAGCTCCTTGATCTCTTCAAGAGAAAATCCCAGATATTTATAAAGAAGGATCTGCTGAAGCTTCACCAGATCCTTCGTTGTATAATACCTCGCTCCCGTAGTTTCGTTTACAAAGCTAGGCTTTAATATATTCTGTTTATCATAGAACCTTACGGTTCTTACAGACACCCTGGCCATCTTCGCGAACTGACCGGATGTCAGATATCCTTTATCCATTCGTATGTTTATCCGTTCTGTTTGTTGCTTCTGTACTGTAATTCGGGATGTTTCTTGTAGTATGCATCCTTATCCTGATACATTCTCTCATCGGCATCATGCATGGCTTTTCTGATATCCAGATGCGCATCGCAGAAGCAGGTACCTACAGCCAGCTTGACCGTATCGGATGCTTCCGAAGCAGCCTTCAGGTTTTCAACCAGCCTGTTGAATTCTTCCTCCGTCTCACCGGTCTGGAGGATCAGGAACTCATCGCCGCCGACTCTGAATATCTCTCCCTCAGGAAATGTATCCCTGAGCATGCAGGCAGCCGACTTAAGCAGCTCATCACCCGCTATATGTCCGTCTGTATCATTTACGGTCTTAAGACCGTTAAGATCTACAAAGATAACTCCGTAATCTCCGGAAATAGGATTGATTCCCGATACGATATCGGTAACTCGGTTATTCATGGCATTACGGTTATACAGACCTGTAAGAAGGTCGGTATCGCTGAGGATCTTCATCTTCTTGAAAAGCTGATGGTTAGAGATCTCGGCTGCAAGAATAAATGATGTTACTCCGAGAATGGCCTTGATGTTCTCTGTACTTGTCGCATCAAAGTTAGTCGCCATTATATATCCTATGGTCTCACCGTTTGATCTGAGCGGATATAATACCAGACTGTAAACTCCGTCGTTCTTTAAAGAGTTATACCAGTCCTCATTTACATCTTTAACCTGTTCCAGTTCACCTTCGTCATGGATTATATAGCAGTTGCTTCCCGCTATAAGCCTATCCCATGTTTCGATTATACTGAAGAAACCTTCGCCCATGAAGGATTCATCAGGTGCTATGACCTCAGCCTCTCCGAGGCTCTCGCAAAGCATCGAACTTGTGCGTTTTTTAAAATCCGTAAGAATGATACAGCTTCTGTTAGCGCTGCATGTTTCTCTGAGATCATTTATTATGGAATCCATGGCTGCATGGAAATCATCGGTTTCTCTCAGCTTTATACTGGTTCTGATAACCTGAACCGCAAGGTCAGGGGAGATATCCGAAAGTTTGGACGCATCTACTTTAGCCTGCATATCATAGGAGAAAAGATAATACTCTTTGCCCGGCTCATCGGACACCAGAGGCATCATGATAACTTCCATCCATGCATTATAAAACTCCGCATCGATATAGGCGTGAACAATCTTTGATTCTTTGACACACCTGTAACTCATAGCCTCATAATTAAGATCCCTCGGAACATAATTATAATAAGGCTTTCCCGGAACAAAATCCTCTCTCTTGACATTAACCGAAGCAAGATAAAGATCATTCGGCGCTTCAAGACATATCTCTCCGCAAGATCCGTCTTCAAATATCTGTACAGACAGAACACTTGCTATCTTCTTCTGCTTCATAGCAACATCCATATAGTCCAAACGATGTCACCTCCTACCCCCAAAGAGTCAATACCACAGGTATATTATAACTCAAAACAGGTCAAAATATCAAAACAAAAACCATCGTTAAACAAAATATTTTAAACTATTAATCTTTGATTACAAACAATTATTAACTAATTTTGTATTTTCTTAAATATTCTTTTTGTTCAGCTGTGATTCTGTTGCTTTCCACCGCCTTCTGTATCGTCTTGTTGTGAGTCCATTTTTCCAGTCGCTCTTCCTGTATATACGGAAGGATTGCGTCATACTGCTTGGCCAGTGCTGTGGCAAAATACCACGCGATCATCATATTGATGTAATACTCTTCGGACTTAACCTTTGAAACCATCTCCGGATACTTGGGATCAAAATCCTCATCCAGGAAATGCTCCATCAGCATTCCGATCCCGAATCTTACGGTGTAAGTCTCTTTTGACTTTATCCACTTTTTGATCTGAGGCAGCAGTGACTTTCGATTCTTCTTGAAAATTTTAGGTGACAATTGGTCGCAGGTGGCCCAATTATCAACAAAAGGCAGGAACTTATCAACTTCTTCCGAACATTTTTCCATGTCTTTCATTTCCGACAGGATAAATGCATGAAGCTGGTTCTCATCGAAATACTTATGAGGCAGGTCATTCAGGAACTCATCGATATCTTCTCTCTTTCCCACCTGCTTTGCGTATTTGCGCAGCTCCGGAGTTCTGATACCGATAAAACTTTCCTTATCCGCCGTAGGTATCAGCTTGCTGCTGAAGTCACGATACTTCAGATCCTGCATCTTAAAAAGTTCTGTTCTTATCTCATCGATTATGCTCATATCAGTCCCTCTCTACAACGATCAGCGGAATGATGTATTCTTCCGGAGTCAGTCCCGCATGTCCGCCCGGCATAAGCTGAGCTTCCAGGTGTGTTGTAAATATCGATTTATCGGATGTGGAAAATGCTATGTAATCTCCTATCATCTCCGGCAGATTCTCTCTGTCTTTCCCGATTCCGAAGATCTTATTCTCCAGCACTTCTTCCCTTGTAAGGATCAGAAATCCCTCTCCGAAATTCCTCTCAAAGATTTCGGGGAAGCTTTCCTTATACTCGTCCTTAATGAAAAAATTCAGGGTTCTCGGCTCGATGGAAGGAAGCCTCTCCAGAGTCTCCAGTACTTCCGGATAATCAAGTATGCAGTAATTCTTACTGTCCATATGGCCGTGATCCGCGGTGATGATAAGCAGTGTATCTTCAAGCTTAGATGCAAATTCTTCTATCTTCTTCTCAAGTTCCGTAACCATCTCATGAGTAGCTTCACTCTTGGTTCCCGTCTGATGCATGGTATGGTCCGGTTCCTCGCAGTATGCGTAAATATACTTTTCTCCCGGCTCTTTGCACAGGTCTTCCACTCGATTAAGTATCGCATCTATATCCTTCGGATTAGGCGGCATGAAGGGCATGGAATAATACGCTTTTCCGCCGGCGTTATTGATCTTATCGATTATGGATTCATAAGGCAGAAGCGTGAATCCCACGTTATAGTCCGCCACCGGTTCTCCTTCCTGAACGGAATCCCAGTCCCAGACATCTTCTCCCTTATACTTCTTCGGCTTTGCTCCGCGTCTTTCCCTCGCCTGCTCGGTGCCTCGGAATATGGTCACATTCTTATCGAACTTTGAAAGATATATATCCCAGCCCAGCCAACCGTGCTCATTCGGATAAAGTCCGTTCATTACCGATGTTGTGGCAGCTACCGTGGTAGGCGGATATACAGAGTTATACGGTCCAGCAAGATGCGATCTGAGGAATCCGTCCTCAGAAAGATGTTTCTCAAGAATTGATATACCCATGGCATCCATAAGGAGCACCACTACATTTCTGTGGCCTTTGCAAAGATATTTATCCGCCAACGGAAGCGTATCCGCCGTGGTAGGTACATCAAATCTCTTCAATATCGAATTTGCCAGATTCACCAGGCAGTTATTGTAATCCGGAAGTTCCGGTATATTCTTCTTTCCCATATATCTCCTATCCGTTTATATAGTAATCCAGCAGATCATAGATCCAGTCATGTATGTTTGAAAACTCAAATCCCAGAGCCTTCGCCTTATCCGTATTTATGCTGAACTCCGGGTCCCCGTTATAAGGAGCGTTGTCTCCATCGTCGGAAAGGACAGCCTTCTTCCCCGTCTTTTCCTCGATATGATCCAGTATTTCTCTTATGGATACAGTTCCGTCGGAGCTGCCGTTTATCGCACCCCTTACGTCCTTATCCACCAGATATGCCATGAAACGTCCCGCTTCATCGGATCTGATATAACTCATCTGATAATTAAGATTATCTATATTCATCGGAAGCCCGTTCTTCACGTGATCCACGTAGAACTTCAACCTTCCCGTATAATCGTCTTTTCCGATAACCACCGGATATCTTACGGCCAGCCGGTTCCTGTCGGCATATTCCTGCCACAGCGCAAACTCCGTCTGACGCTTTATCTCGTCGTAAGGAAAATCCGGTCTGTTGCACCATACGAAAGGTCTTTCCAGTCCGTCGAAATCCTCTTCTTTTGTATTAAGCTTCTTCGGGTTATAAACCGCAGTACTGGACATCTGGATATACCTGTCGCAGTCAAGACTCTCCATGGCATACTTCAGATCATTTGATGCATAAGCCAGCTTATCTATTACTGTGTCGAAATGTATTCCTCCCAGCGCCTGCTTCATGCTTTCCGGATTCGTTCTTTCCACGATAATCCTCTTAACCCTGTCTCCGAAAGGGTCCTTTGCATTTCCTCTTGTTGCTATAGTCACATCATGACCGTTCTTCAGAAGTTCTTCCACCATATGGATTCCGAAGAATCTTGTTCCGCCCAATACCAGTATCTTCACGCTTAAACCTCCAGTATATTTCTTTCCATGCTTTCCAATAAGTCGTGTGAGTCGTCTTCAATGTGGGAGAGGTAGGTAACTATGATGCCTCTCTCCGGAAGTATATAGCACTTCTGCTTCCACTTTCCGTTTATGCTGAAGCCGTCTCTGTATTTCCATATAAAGTATCCGTAGCCGCCTTCTCTGTTCATCTGCTGAATCGATGTGGCACGGGTTACATATTCCTCCGAAAGGATTCTCTTTCCTTCGTATATGCCCTTGTTATAAAGCAGAAGTCCGAACTTACTCATGTCGTGTACCGACAGTTTCATCATCGATGCTCCGTAAAAATATCCTTCCGGACTTCTTCCGTATTCGTAATCCGTGATATCCAGAGGCTTCAGGATATTCTCTTCGATGAATTGTCCAAGGTCTTCACCCAGCGCCTCTGTAAGGGCAACTCCTACCAGATATGCACTGATATTGCTGTAGTTAAAACTCTTCTCCTCGGGATTCTTTATCTCACAGGCAAGTGCAAAGTCCAGCCAGTTGTCTCCCTCCGCTCTGAAGGGAAGCCCCTCCACCGACATGGTAAGGAATCGCTGCAACGTCAATCCCTTCAAGATATCCCTTTTATCCTGAGTCAGCTTATCCAGATTTTCCTGCGGCATATAGTCCGGAATGTAATCCTCCGGTGATATAAGCCCTCTGTCACAGGCTATACCGAAGGCCACCGAAAGCACTGTTTTGGTGGCGGAGTATATTTCATGGATGTTATCCGTTGTATCCCCGAAGCTGTGGATCAGCTTTCCGCCCTTATATACTTCGGTACCGAAAACTTTCCATCCATTCTTCTGTATATCTTCCGTAAATCTTTCAAAATTCATATCGTAATCCCCTGTGAAACTCAGTTACAGTATATGCTCCATTCCGATCTTATAAGGCTCCATTCCCATGGACTTATAGAATTCCATGGCTCCCGGATTGCAGCACCATACATTAAGAGTGATGTTGTAGAATCCTTCCTTCTTTGCGAACTCTGTCGCAAAGTTGTAGAGAGTTCTTCCGACGCCCTTTCCTCTGGCCGCTTCATCCACGCATATATCGTCTATATAGAGAGTTCTGATATCAGTCTGTACCGGCGTACTGCCGCTCTGCTGATATTCGCAGAACATATGTCCCATAACCCGATCCTCTTCATCTACACAGACAAAGACCGGAGTTTTATCATCTACCAATATCTCTTCCAGTTCCTCTGCGCTGTACTTTGTAGCGGGACCGTTAAAGAGATCCGGCCTTCCGTTATGATGTACCATGTCCACCTGTACCAGAAGTTCCAGCAGTCTCGGGATATCTTCTTTTACCGCTCTTCTTACACTGTTCATTTTAAACTCTCCTAAACAAACTTACTCTTAAGAAATTCCGCAACTCCGTCCTCTTCGTTGGATGCTATCACGGCCGTTGCATATTCCTTCAGCTCCGGCAGTGCATTTTCCACCGCATAAGCTTCATCCGCAATTTTAAACATCGGAATATCATTTACCGAGTCACCGAATGCCACGATCTTCTCCAGACCGAGCCGCTCCTTCAGTCTTTCTATGGCCTTGGCCTTCGTACTGTTTTCCGGACACAACTCCAGCCAGTATTCAGAGTCGTAGGAATCCTGCTGAAATACCGATTCCCACTGAGAGTCTTTCCCTACTCTCTCGTAAACCGGATCAAGGTTTTCTTTATCGTCGATCATGGTGATGTAACCCACATCACCTTTGAAAAGTTCTTCCACGTCATCTACGAAACGAAGTCCCTTTTCACCTTCGTGTTCCGCCAGATACTTCTCTATACCTGCAGAGTGAGGGCCGTTAAAGAAAACTTTTTCCATCTCATTTCCGCGCCAGATACTTGTGAAACCGCAGAAGGGAAGTTCCTTCAGCATAGCCTTCAGCCTGCTTACCTCTTCATCGGTGAAGACGGCTTTTTCCATGATCTCCAGTGTGTGAGGCGCCGCGAGTGCGGTACCGTTTCTTACTACAAGA
>CACZHN010000139.1 GCA_902780985.1 uncultured Lachnospiraceae bacterium
TGTCACTGCTATCTTATGGTTGTAGTATATATGGTTTCCGATTTTTGTTCTTTGTCAAAGTATTATTAAATTATTATCAAATTATTATCTGATATGATATTAGCTTAACGGTATTAATAGCCTTACGGTAAATCCGTCGTCACGGCTTTCGGGGATTAATTCTCCGTTCATCTTTTCCATAAGCATCTTTGATATATACAGACCGAGTCCGTTACCCTCTTCACCGCTTTCTACCCATGACTTTCCTCTGTAGAACTTATTGGTTATAAGATTCAGCTCATCCTGAGGTACTCCGGGGCCGAAATCGGATATGCTCATTTCCAGAAAGCCTTCCGACAGTTCATAAGCTATATTAATGCCTGTTCCGGCATATTTATATGAATTGGATATTATATTTCCGATAACCTGACTCATACGTCTCGTATCTATATTGATGATGACCTCCGGTATACATGCGGATACCACCAGCCCTATATCATCATATTTCTTTATTATACCGGCTAAAACACCGGACTCTTCATCACGACAATTAACTTTAAACTCACCCAGATCATCAAGGGTTGAAGTAAAGAGATCGGACACAAGAACATCAATCTGATCAGCTTTCATATAGATATTATCCAGCTTTTCCATGGTATCCGGATCTGCCTCATCCTTCTTAACTTCCTGTTTTGCCTTCAGAAGTTCCGTTGTAAGCTTTATTCCCGTGATCGGTGTCTTAAGATCATGACTAAGGGAGGCAACCAGTTCTCTTTCCTTTTTTTGAAGTGCAAGCTCTCTCTTTTTTGATTCGGATAATTCCTCTCTCATTATGTCAAAGCTTTCTGTAAATGCACCGAACAGGTTATTCTTATCCATAGCAAGAGGTTCATCCAGGTTTCCTTCGGCAATCTTTCCCGCAAATTCTTTCATTCTTTTGAAAGGCTGTATGATACGGCTGTTTACATATATTCCGTATCCTATAAGCGCCAGCAGAAAAAGCGCTCCTGCAGCTGCCATGGCAATAAGAATCTTTATCCTTAGTCTGTCGTATATTCTGCCCACATTGTCATACATGATAACGGTTCCTGTCACCTGACCGTCTACAATAATATACTTATAGGGATAGGAGTTTTTGATTGCCGTCTCAACCGTTACTCTTCCTTCGGGAAATTCTCCCGATGTATACAGTCTTTCACCCTCCGGGTTTATGATTGCATATCCCGTCGGTACTGTCTTTTCTTCAAGGGATTTTAATTCCGGCCAGTTTTCTTCGGCTGTCCTTGAAATATCGTTCATGGCGATGATCACCGATTCCGTAGTCGGATCGGTATCTGTCATTCCCGAAGATACTACAGCAAATAATATAATACCGGCTGCATATAATGCCGCAATCCCGATAAGAACTTTAATATATCTATTCATCAATCATATACCCCACGCCCCAGACAGTTTTTATTATCTCAGGCTCCTTAGGATTCTTCTCCGTTTTCTCTCTTAAATGTCTTATATGTACGGCTATTGTACCTTCTCCTATATATTCATCCAGCCATACTTTTTTTAATAATTCGTCTTTTGTAATAACTCTGCCTCTGTTTTCCGCAAGATAAAGCATAAGCTTATATTCCATCTCTTTAAGCGCGACCTTTTCTCCGTTCATGGTCATAATATGCAGCTTAGTATCGATTTTTAAGGTATCGCTGATATTTATTATGCCGTCTTTTAAAACAGAACTGCTTTTATCCTCTCCCGAATCCGCTGCATTCAGGGCCAGCTGCCTTGCTTTCTCGTATCTCTGCAGTATGGTCTTAACCTTTGCAAGAAGTATACTGAGAGTATACGGCTTCTTGATATAATCGTCACCGCCGATATTCAGTGCGATCAGAACATCATCATCACTGGTTCTGGCACTTATAAAAAGTATCGGCATATCGTAGTTTTCTCTTACCTTTTTACAAAGTTCAAATCCGGATTTATCTCCGAGGTTAATATCCAGAAGAAGCAGTGATACCATGTTTTTATCCAGAAACTCCACTGCCTCATCATAACTCGTTACATACGCAGTCTTAACATCAAACAAGTTGAAGTATTCTGCGGTAGACTGAGCGATAACCTTATCGTCATCTATCATAAGTACTTTGTAATCCGTCTCCATATCCCTGTCTCCCTGAATTAATCTCTCGGAATCAATATAGACAGCTTAAACACTCCGTTTTCCGTTTCAACCTTCTCAATTCCGTCATATTTGGAAATAGTAGCTTTCATCTTCTGGGTTCCGTATCCGTGAAGAGATTTATCTTTTTTTGTGGTTACTCTCTCATCTTCGAAAAGCTTTAATGCGATCATGGACTTTTCTTCATCTTCCGGCATGGTATTGCAAAGCTTTACCGAAAAGAATTTATCCGTTTTTTTCATGGAAAGACTTATCCATCTGTCGGAATCCGGCGGAATCTTCTCGCAGGCTTCTATTGCATTATCCATTGCATTTGCAAAAACACTGCAGACATCCACGGGTTTCATTCCGAGCCCTCCGTCCACTATTCCGTCTACGGAGAAATGTATTCCCGATTCTTCCATTTTCGTGGATTTCATACCTACTATGCAGTCCAGCATCTCATCTCCCGTAACGTATTTAGGAGACATAGCACTTACCTCGCCCAGAAGGCTTCCCAGATACTCTCCTGCTTCATCATATTTCTTATCATCATACATTGAAGAAAGCATAGCAAGATTATTTATGATGTCATATCTGAACATCCTTGTTTCTTCCTGTTTTTTCTTATAATGATTCAGATAATCCAGCTCGGCATATATGTAATTCTCCTGAACCAAAGTCTTCTCCACGGCATAACGTCTTGATATTACCGCAACGATAATAAAAGGTATTACCAGACCGAAAAGCGGATTTATAATTCCCAGCTCATATCTTATGTAACGTGCATGATCCGCATCTGTAAGCCCCTCTTTAAACGGCATCATATGAATACCGATCATCAAAGCTTCCCATGCCACAAATATCAGCCTGTACTTTATACTGATATACATGGTCCTCTGCTTTTTGATCATCCCGAAATACATTGCTGCCATCATGATCAGGATTATGACCAGAAACGATAATATACAGTATATGCCGAAAGATACTTTAGACTGATCAAAATCAGTACTTATAGTTTTCATGGTCTTAACGGCTTCCCGTGGATTCCCCCAAAAATATGCCAGCGCATATGTAGTTTCAAACATTATATAGGATGTATAAGCTATTGTAAGTACCACAGCCTCTATACCGTTAATGATCCAGTTTTTAACAAATACACGTTTTGCTGTAAACGCAACAAGAATATAGTAAACGCCCCTGCCGATTATAAGATACGTTTTATTATTCAGAAACGTATATATGCTGTCCTGATAAACTTCATTCCATGATCTTCTCAATACAATATAATCATGTCCCAGACATACGCCGAAGTATACAACTTCAAATACTATAAAGATAAAGATCGGCATAAGTGTTTTTCTGTTTATGTGCCCCTTTTTACCGAAAAAACATATCATAAACATAAGCATACATATTGTATCCAGTACGCCCAGCATTGTATCCAGATTCGAAAAAATACCATATGAAATTAATGATTTAAACATTTCTTCACATGTCATAATACATATCCTAACAATTTAAACTAATTATTCCTCGGAATCATTATCGTCAGATTAAATACTCCGTTTTCGATCTCGACAGATTCCATTCCCCAGTAACGGGATATTGTAGCCTTCATATTATGAGTTCCGTATCCGTGCAGACTTCTGTCCTTCTTTGAAGTCACTCTTTCCCCTTCACCGAAAAGAATGCCGGTAAAAATATTTTTTTCTTCTTCCGGCATAGAATTTCTCAGGATTATTGAGAAAAACTTGTCTGTTCTTTTTATCGAAAGACTTATCCATTTATCGCTTCCGGCGGAAAGCTTTTCACATGCTTCGATAGCATTGTCGAATGCATTTGCGAAAATACTGCATATATCCATAGGCTTCATACCGAGGCCTCCGTCTATAACGCCTTCGAGAGTGAAATCTATTCCCTGCTCTTCCATTTTCGCAGACTTCATACCTACTATACAGTCAAGCATCTCATCTCCGGTATTATACTTAGGAGACATGGCTCTGACATCGCCGAGAAGCGTATTCAGATATTCTTTTGCCTTATCGTAATTTTTTTCGTTATGTATTGCCGAAAGTACTGAAAGGTTATTGATGATATCGTGTCTGAAGGCTCTGGTCTCATTCTGATTCTTTTTATACTGATTAATATAATCCAGCTCGGCGGAAATGTAATCCTCCTGTATAAGCGTCTTCTCCAATGCATATCGTCTGGATATGATAGTAACCATCAGGAACGGTACGGCAATACCCATGACAGGCATAACAATACCGAGTTCGTATCCCATATACTTTACTTGTTCTTTTCCGGACACACCCTCAAGCACAGGTACGCACATTATACATATCATGAGAAGTTCCCATAATATAAACAGTATTCTGTTATTCCATCCCACATACATGGTTCTTTGAGGTTTTATCATGCCAAAATACAGCAGCAGAAATATGCTGAGCATGATAAGAAGATATGAAAATATAAAGACGTAGGAAAAATTGCTTCCCAGATTTTGATCGGAAAACGTGATCTGAAGCATGTATTCCCTTGGCTTGTTGGTAAAGTACATAGCCGAACATACCATTTCCGTCGATATGTATGTTTCAAAAACTATAATCATGATACCCGAAACAAAGCAATTAAGGATTTTATGCTTTGTAAAGGTAAAATATGCGGAAAAGATAATGGCAAATATAACAAGCCCCATGATCAGCCAGGCGAAGCTCGATCTTTCAAGGAATTTTACAGAACTTTCAACATAAGGCTCATTCCATGTTTTCATTAAAACAAAATAATTATAAATAAGACAGATGAGATTTATTCCGGTTACACCACCGGCCATGATCCATACCGGCATGAAAGTCTTTCCGGTAATCTTTCCTTCGCTTCCCAGAAAGCACATCATCAGCATAATGACCGAGAGTATACAGAATCCCTCACCTATATAGGAAATGCATGAAAGCACACTTCCTCCGAACATTTGCCAAAACATTTCTTTACAAGTCATAAAACTAAACTCTCCAAACAAAAGGCTTTTCTTTCTTTATTGCCAATAATACAAAATAAAATAGCATTATGAATAAAATGAATCCTATTTCCATACCGATAGCCATACCCGCAAGGGATATCTGACCGAATACAAATGCAAGGATTCCCGGCAGAACGCCTAAACCTGCGATCATACATATCAAAGAACGTGCAGCCCTTTCGGTATGACCGTAAAAAACCGCCGGGATACGTATCATACATATCATAATCGGCGAAAGCGAAAGTATTCTTAATACAAAAGCTGCCTGATCGGCTTTATTTGCGTAATCTATATTAAATATCCTTACAAACCACGAGGCAAATATAAGGATCAGTATCGTTAATATCACACTTTCAACGACTGCAGCCTTGATCGAATCCATAACTCCGTTTCTTGCAGTATTTCTTTTCTGTCTCGGAAATGCATAATCTATGAGCCGGCCTTCGTAATTTCCGATTCCGTGAGAAAGGAATATCAGAGCCTCGATCATATTTATCACTACCGATACTACGACTATTCCGAAATTTTCATATTTCTTTACCGCTAAAAAGTTTACAACAAACTGAAGTATTATAACAGATAAAAAAGAAGAAGAATCTCTCAACCCGAACATAAAGGCTTCGGCAAAAACACTTCCATCGAATACGATGGTAAATTTCGGTATTCTCTTTAATCTCGGGAAATGCAGGCATAATATCAATATAGCCGGAAGCATCGATATACCCGTGGCAAAAGACGTACCTCTCACTCCCATGGATTTTATCAAAACCGATGAAAGTATAATATTTGCAGCCAGCGATATAATGCTTGCGATAACACATATCACTGTTCCGCCGGTAGCAAATGCAAATGCAAAAAGAAATAGAAAAACAGGACAAAGCAGAACACTTACGCTTCTTCCTGTCAGATATTCCAGAGTAATCGGATACTCCTGTATTCCACCGGCCACAAGATCAACCAGAGTTTTTCTGCCCACAAGCATAACCGTAGCTAGTATAAAGCCCAGCATAACACTTGTCCATAAACCCTGGCTGAAACTTATATCGGCTCTTTTTCTGTCTTTCGCTGCCTTTGCATTTAAATATGCACGTACGGCACCTGTGCATAAAATACCGCTGAGAAACGGTACGCACCATAAAATCGGTTCCGAAAGATTTTTAGCGGCAAACGCCGTATCATTATAATGTCTGCTTAAAACTACTTCATCTACAAACAGATTGATCACATTTATCAGAATGACAAAAGTCGTCGAAAGAAATATAGGCCAAAATTTAATCTTTTTCATCTGTCACTACCCTTTACGTCTCTGTTTGCCTTTACTTTCATAATACCTTTGTTTCTCCTCATACATCATGGTATCTGCCATCTTATATATCTCGTCCAGAGAATTACTTCTCTTTTTCATTGCATAACCGATGGAACAGGAATACTCCG
>CACZHN010000140.1 GCA_902780985.1 uncultured Lachnospiraceae bacterium
CAGTCAGCTCACTACGATGAGCTCGATTACAGCCGAGGGATTCTGTACAGCGGAAGAACGCTTATTTACAGAGAGACTGATCTTATTTCCGAAGAGCAGCGGGTAGAGACTGAATATTATAAGAAAGTATATATGCCTAATAAGTGGCATTACTCGCTGCAGGTTATCCTTGCGCGTCATAAAGAGTTTGTCGGCTGCATTACTTTCTATAGAACGATTGGTAAAGAGAACTTTGAGTATGATGATATCTTTATCCTTGATGTGCTTAAGGACCACCTTGCTTACAGGCTTTATAACAGTAAGAAGCAGTTCGAGGTCGTGGAGGAAAAGCTTACAATAAGCGAAGCGGTAAGAAAGTTCGAGCTTACCCGTAAAGAGCATACTGTGCTTAAGATGTTGATGGAGGGAAAGACGGTGGACGAAATCTGTGATGCGCTGACTATCACTTCCAATACTTTGAAAAAGCACATTCTGAATATCTACAGGAAACTTGGTATAAATAACAGAGTCCAGCTGTTTAAAATGATAAAGGAGATGGAATAAACACTACTTTAGTAGTAGATAAATGGTACTTTAGTTGAATTGATAAATGCTCATGAGTAGCATATTATTCAACCATATAATTCATAGAATGCTAGCAAAGGGGCTGTCATAAAGACGGCCCCTTTCTCATTCTAAAAATCAAAACTTATTGAGAAGAGGAGACTGCCATGAAGGAATTAATGATGATCATCAGACCGGAGAAGCTTGAGGACATGAAGAAGATTCTTGATGAGGTTCACTGTGGTGGTATGACACTTTCTACAGTAATGGGATGCGGAGCTCAGAAAGGTAATGTGGAATCCGATGAGAAGACCGTAAATGAGATTAAGGGCCTTAAGACCACGATCAATCTTCTCCCTAAGATCAAAGTTGAAGTCGTAGTTGATGATAAGGATGTTGAGAAGATTATCATGCAGGTCCACAAGATATGTGCTACAGGACATATCGGAGACGGAAGGATCTTTGTAAAGCCGGTTGATGAAGCAGTAAGAATTCGTACCGGTGAGAGAGGCGTAAAGACCCTCTGATGAATCTCAACGAAGGCAGGAACATATGGGTTACATTGTTGAAATAGAAGGCGTTAATAAACTATATGGAAAGAACCATGTAGTAAAAGATCTGGACCTTAAGGTAGAGGAAGGAGAGTTTCTCACTCTTCTCGGTTCATCCGGCTGCGGCAAGACAACTACTCTTCGTATGATAGCCGGCTTCGAGGAACCTACAACAGGATCGATCAAGGTTGAAGGTGAGTCGATCGAGAGCAAGGAGCCTTACGAACGTAACGTTAATACGGTGTTTCAAAGTTATGCTCTTTTCCCGCACATGACTATCTTTGACAACATAGCCTACGGTCTGAAGATCAAGAAAGTACCAAAAGCTGAAATCAAAGAAAGAGTAATGGAGATGATGAGTCTCGTTCAGCTTGAAGGTTTTGAGAAAAGATATCCGAGTCAGTTGTCCGGTGGTCAGAAGCAGCGTGTTGCTATCGCGAGAGCACTCATCAACAGACCAAGAGTGCTTCTCCTGGACGAGCCGTTAGGAGCTCTGGATTTAAAGCTTAGAAAGCAGATGCAGCTTGAACTTAAGAGACTTCAGCAGAAGCTTAACATTACCTTCGTATATGTTACACACGATCAGGAGGAAGCGCTTACCATGAGTGACCGTATCGCTATCATGCACGACGGTATCCTCGATCAGCTCGGCACACCAAGCGAAATATACGAGCATCCGGCAACTAAGTTCGTAGCTACATTTATCGGAGAGACAAATGTATTCGACGGAACTGTTAATTTCATAAACGAAGATCATGTCGAAGTAATGATTGAGAATGGTTTTATCTGCGGAAAGGGAACTGAATTTAAGTTTGGTGAGTACATCACAGTTTCCGTAAGACCTGAGATGATGAAGTTCTCGACCTCTCCGGTCGACGGGTTTGGAATTCACGCATACGTAAAGGATTACATCTATGTAGGTTCCATTCTTAAGTGTATCGCTTCACTTCCTAACGGAAATGAACTTAAGATCGAGAGGCTTGCAGGTCAGGAGCTCCCTGAGATCGGTTCTCCTATATATCCTTACTGGAATATAGAAGACGCAGTGCTGATTAAGAACAGAGAAAACAATATTTTTGAGGCTTTGGACAGTATCGTTCTTGCTTAAGGTGGTGGAGTAAATGGAAAAGACGCTCACAAGACATCAGTGGAGAAGCAACACTCTTCCTGCCATGGTTATGGTCGGACCGGTTGTCCTTGTTCTCGTTTTGCTTGTTGCATTGCCGCTTATCTACATTGCCGTTATGAGCTTTTGTTCACTTGATGTGTACAACAATGTATCTTATGAATTCACTTTAGATAACTATGCCGCTCTTTTCTATCCTGACTACATGAAGATATACGGACAGTCGCTTTTGATCGCTTTCTTAAGTACTGTAATCAGTCTTTTGATCAGTTATCCTTTTGCATTCATAATCGCAAGAGCTGATAAGAAGATTAAGAACCTTCTGTATATGTTGGTAATCATTCCTTTCTGGACTAATTCACTTATCAGAATCTACGGTTGGAGAACATTCCTTGGAACTACAGGTTGGCTTAACAAGATGCTTCTTGGAATCGGAATTATAAATGAACCTTTAGATCTTCTTTATACTCCGGCAACAACGGTTCTTGGTATGGTTTACTGCCTGATGCCATTCATGATCCTTCCTTTGTATACAGCAATCGAGAAGCTTGATAACAGCTTGCTTGAAGCTTCTTCGGATCTTGGAGCAAAGCCTTATAAGACATTCTTTAATGTCATTATTCCTTTGACATCAAGCGGAATCTTTTCCGGCTCGATCATGGTTTTCATCCCGTGTCTCGGTTACTTCTTCGTATCCAATATCCTGGGCGGCGGCAACACTGATATGATCGGAAACCTTATCGAGAGACAGTTTACAAAGGCTAACAACTGGCCTTTGGGTGCAGCGTTGTCGATCATCCTGATTCTCATAACACTTATCCTCGTAAAGCTTTATCAGAAAGCCGGCGGGGATCTTGAGAATCTCGGAGCGTAAGAAAGGAGGAATACGATATGAAAAGCACAAAAGGAAAGAAAGCATTATCCGTAGTGTTCTGTACATTCGTTTATATATTCTTCTTTCTTCCGATCGCAGTGATTGTAGCTAACTCTTTTAACGCTACTACTACTAAGCCTTATCTTTCCTGGAAGGGATTTACATTTGACTGGTACATAAAGCTTTTCTCGAACGAGAAGCTTCTTGAGGCTTTTGGAGTAACCGTAATACTTGCTCTCGTCTGTACGGTTGTTGCGACTTCCATAGGAACACTTGCCGCAGTCGGTATGTACCGTTACAACTTCAAGGGAAAGAGCATTATCAACGCTATGCTCTATATCCCGGTTGTAATCCCGGAAATCGTACAGGGTATCTCTCTGCTTACCTTGTTTGCCAGAGGGATCAGTATTCCGCGTGGACTTCTGACTCTTATCCTGGCTCATGTAACGTTCTGTGTGCCTTACGTAATCTTCAATGTCCGTGCAAGGCTTTCAGGCTATGATGGTTCGATCGAAGAAGCAAGCATGGACCTAGGAGCTGACAGAATTAAGACATTTTTTAATATCACACTTCCTGTCCTGGCTCCCGGTATCGCCGGCGGTGCACTTCTTGCATTTACTCTTTCCATCGATGACGTGATCGTAAGTTACTTCGTTTACGGTCAGACAAAGACTTATCCGATCGCAGTTATGGAAAGTATCAAGAGTGGTGTGTCCCCTGATGTAAACGCACTTTCTACTCTCGTTCTCATCGGAACGATCATTCTCGTAGTTCTTACACAGTCAGATTTGCTGAAGCGTAAGGGCGCATAATACAAGTTTATTTTAAATTAGAAATAGGAGGTATTTCTTATGAAGAAAAGAGGAGTTTTAAGTCTGGTGATGTCATTTTGTGTTGCTGCAATGGCGCTGCTGCCGGGTTGCTCATCTGACAAGGGAGAGAACGGTGAACTGAATGTTTTCGTTTGGACAGAGTATGTATCAGACGAAGCGATCAGTGCTTTCGAACAGCAGACAGGCATTAAGGTCAATCTTTCTACCTTCTCTTCAAATGAGGAAATGCTTGCAAAGCTGAAGTCAGAGGCTGAGGGTACATACGATATTATCCTTCCTAGCGACTACATGGTTGAGAGCCTTATTGCTCAGGATATGCTTGAACCTATCGATATCTCTACAATGGATAATATCAGCAATATCAATCCTATTTACCTCAACCCTTCCTATGATCCGGGTAATCAGTATTCCGTTCCTTATCAGGGCGGTGTTGCAGCTATAGCTGTAAATACGGCAGTTTGTGATGCGCAGATCACAAGTTATGCAGATCTGTTTAACCCGGAACTTGCAGGTCAGCTTGTAGTGCTTGATGACTTCAGAGCTGTTATAGGTATCACAGCTAAGTCCCTTGGTTATTCAATGAGTGAGACGGATCCGGAAGTCCTTGCCGAGATCGAGGCACAGCTGCTTGAGCTTGAGGACAATATCGCACTTTACGATTCTGATTCTCCGAAGACAGCTTTGATCTCCGGAGACGCATCCGTTGGTATGGTATGGAGTGCCGAGATTGCTTTGGCTATGGAAGAGAATCCCGATATCGAGATTATATTCCCGGAAGAGGGATGCTACCTGTTCCTTGACAACTGGTGTATCCCTAAGGGTGCTTCTAACTACGATAACGCCTGTACATTTATGAACTTCATGATGAGTGAAGAGGCAGCTGTTATGAACCTTGAGGCTTTCCCTTATCTGACAACTAACATGGCAGCTCTTGATGCAATGGGTGCTGAATATGTTGAGAACGAAGCTAAGAATCCTCCTGCAGAAGTAATCGCTGCCGGTGAGTTCTGCCGTAGCCTTGATGCTGAGACGCTTACGATCTACGACGAGATGTGGACAGAGCTTAAGGGTTAATACAGAGGCGATACTATGAAAATTGATTTTCTTTATTTAAATGAAGAAGATATGCTGAAGGCGGGCGTCTTAGACGCCCGCCGATGCATAGAAACCATGCGTGAGACTATGGCGCTTTTTGGGAGACACGATTATCTTCTCGGCGGTCCCAAAGGTGATGAGCATGGTCTTCAGATGAACTTTCCGCAGAAGTCCGACATCGAGGATTTCCCGGTTGAGGATGGACCCGACAGAAGATTTATGGCAATGCCGGCATATCTTGGCGGCAGATTCCATATCGCAGGACAAAAATACTACGGATCTAATTCCAATAACACAAAGTTTCAGCTTCCCAGATCCATTCTTATGGTTACTTTATCTGATGTAGATACAGGTGCTCCCAAGGCCATTATGTCTGCGAACCTTTTAAGCGCCATGAGAACGGGTGCCATGCCTGCTATGGCGGCAACGTATCTTGCCAACAAAGATTCTAAGGTTCTGTCTCTTATCGGTCCGGGAGTAATTAACAAGTGTGCTTTAAGATGCTATATGGAGGTCCTTCCGGAAATAGACACTGTTAAGCTTCGCGGCTCATCTTCAAAGTCTAAGTCTGCCATAGCAATGAAGGAGTATATCGGGGAGAATTACCCTCAGGTTAAAAACATTATTCTATGTGATAGCCTGGAAGAAGCCTGTCGTGATGCAGATGTTATCAGTGAAGCCATGTCAGCTTCCCCTGCTAACTTGGAGGAGTTCAAGAAAGAGTGGTTCAAGAAGGGAGCTACCGTGTTCTCTCTCGGCAGCTTCTTGTGGAGAGATTTCGACGCGCTTACTGATACCAGGATGGTAGTTGATAACTACGGTATGTATGAGAAGTACATGAGTAACTTTATCGCCCGTGGTCCTGTAGATCAGATTGGTAATAAGCGTGAGTGGGTAATTATGGGTATACATTTTGTCCACCTCGTTCAGACAGGCAAGATCAGAAGAGAAGATGTTGTAAATTTGAGTGACATCATTAACGGTAAGTCGGAAGGCCGTACATCTCATGATGAGATCGTAATGTGCAGCAGCGGCGGACTGGCTTTGGAGGATCTTTCCTGGGGATATGAGTGCTACCAAAAGGCTCTAGAAGAGGGAATCGGTCAAAAACTCAATTTGTGGAATGAACCATATATGTATTAATACTACTAAAGTGGTACTCGTACCAGTATTTGACCAGAATAATGGTGTTTTTTGGTAATTGAAGGGTGGTACCGGAGAGCGTAAATTATAGTCAAATAAAGCAAAGGGGCTTCTGACAGTGGTCGGAAGCCCCTTTTTGTACCAGGAAAACGGTACGGTGCCCGGAGGTGAATTATGTATCCGAAGATCGATTTCTTATACTTAAATGAACAGGATATGATTAAGGCCGGAGTAAAAGATATGCCCGGCTGCATTGATTGTATGGAAGAGGTTATCAAGTGCGTTAACCGCGGTGATTATGTAATGGCCGGTGAGAACCACAATTCTCACGGCGCTCAGGTGTCATTTCCAACCAGTTCAATTCACAAAAACATGCCTTTGGATACAGGCGATGACAGGCGATTTATGGCT